>DBVK01000062.1:3568-4819 GCA_002308135.1 Bacteroidales bacterium UBA1266 | reverse complement strand
GGACAATCTGGTCGTGAGGGTGAGGGGCAAATACGGCTGCCTCGGCCATTACAACAGCAGGTTGGGGTCGTCTCCCTTTGAACGTTTTTATCTCGGCGGAGCCGGTCTGTCCTCTTCCTTTATCCAGGACGGACGTGAAATCATCGGCATGAGGGGGTATTCGGACGAGTCCATTACGCCTAACGATGCCTCGGGCAACCCCATTGGCGGAACAGTCTACCAAAAGATGACCTTTGAGGTGCGTTATCCGATTTCGTTGAATCCGACGGCAACCATTTACCTGCTGACGTTCGCCGAAGCGGGCAATTGTTGGGACAGCTTCAAGAACTACCATCCCTTTACGATGTACCGTTCGGTTGGTGTGGGCGCGCGCATTTACCTGAGCATGTTCGGTCTGCTTGGCTTAGACTGGGGCTATGGCTTTGACGCGGTTCCGGGAAACACTTCGGCCAATAAGGGACAATTCCATTTCTCATTGAATAATTCTATTGATTAGTAAATAATAAACAGTAAAAAAGAGGAGGAAACGCCATGAAAAAAATGTTAGTAGCCTTGTTGTTGCTTGTGGGAGTCACCACGGGTCTGTATGCGCAGAAATATGCGTACATCGATTCGGAGTATTTGCTGAGCAAGATGCCGGGATATACGGAGGCGCAGGCTGAACTGGAAAAACTGTCGGTGGAGTGGCAGAACGAAATTGAGGCCAAATTCAAAGCCATTGACGAGATGTATAAGAAGTATCAGCAGGACGCCGCCTTGCTTCCGGAAGAGACCAGGCAGAAACGCCAGAACGCCATCATAGCCGCTGAGCAGGAGGCCAAAGAGCTCCAGAAAAAGCGTTTTGCAACGGATGGTGACTTGTACAAAAAGCGCGAGGAACTGGTCAAACCGATCCAGGACAAGCTCTTTACGGCCATTGAAGAATACGCCCGCGAGAAAATGTATGCTTTTGTCTTTGACAAAGCCGGTGATATGACCATAGTGTACGCTGACTCCAAATTCAACATCAACGACCAGATTTTGGAGCGTCTGGGCGTGGATGCGACCAAATAGGCATAAGGGGCAGCCGGGCCGGCAAACGGCCGTCACAGCCAATATAAAGCCAGCGCTGGAAAATGTTCCGGCGCTGTTTTTTTATCCCTGGGAAAAAACGCCGGATGTCATTTGGATTTGTTGTCAAAACGGGTGGAAATGAAAAAAACTCTCGGAGGAGCCAAGAGTTTCATGTCGGGATAGCAAGATTCGAACTTG
>DBVK01000062.1:2068-3523 GCA_002308135.1 Bacteroidales bacterium UBA1266 | reverse complement strand
CGGAGAAGGGGGGATTCGAACCCCCGGTATCCTATTAGAATACGACAGTTTAGCAAACTGCTGGTTTAAGCCACTCACCCACCTCTCCGTAAGGCATGTGCTTAAAAAGCGAGTGCAAAAGTACAATAAAATGGAATACAAAGCCCGCTTTCCGCGAAATTTTTTAGTCCCTTTCCAATCGTATGCCTTTCCCGTAGACGCTGAGCAGACGAATGCGGCTGTCTCTTTGGAAATATTTGCGCAGATTATTGAGGTATACGTGGATGGCATTTTCGTGGTTTTCCGTGTCATTGGGCCATAGTTTGCGGGCGATGGCCTCTTTGGAGACGATGTCGGGACTGTTACGGTACAATATCAGCAGCATCTCCATCTCTTTGTTCGGGATGCTGAAGCAGCTGTGCTGGTAGCGGATGCTGTTCGTTTCCGGCAGTATGGTGAAGCCGCCCAGGGGGAGGGTAAGCGTTTCTCCGGGCTGTTGCCGCGCTTGCAGTAAGCTTTCGATTTCGGAAAGATCGAAGGGCTTTTCCCGCAACGTATAGGGTGATGGCGGCCGTTGGGCGGGAAGTTTGTCCACAATGTGAAACACAGGCAGGGTGGTATAGCGGGTGTATAGGGCGGCAAAAGCCTCGTCCGGATAGGGGATATCCGTGATGAGCAGCAGGTAATCGTCAATGCTGAGCGCGATGCGCACATCTTCCAGATTGCGGCAGCAAATCACGGCATACGCGTTTTTCCGAAGGAAATAGCGAAGGTTCCGCTGCAATACGGAAGAAACACACCAGACAATGACGTTGCCGTTGGATTTCATATCAATAGCCCAACGTTTTTAGCATGGATTTGAAACTCTGTTCCTTGCTGAATAATTTGGTGACAATTTCCCCTTCGGTGTCATCCGGGCCGGCGTATTCCCTGTCAATGATCACATGCTTGGGCGCCGGGTTCAGGCAATGCTGTATGCCTCCGTAGCCGCCTATGGACTCCTGGTAGGCGCCGGTGTGGAAAAGTCCGATGTATTGTGGGGTTGTGGCGTCGTATTTGGGCAGGAACATCGCGTTCAGGTTGGCTTCCGCGTTGTAATAGTCCATGCTGTCGCAGGTCAGGCCGCCAAGAAAGACGCGTTCGTATTCCTTTTTCCAGTTGTTGATGGCCAATAGGATGAATTGCTGTTTGATAGCCCAGGTGTCGGGGAGGGTGGTCATGAAGCTGCTGTCTATCATATACCATTTCTCCCGGTCGTTCTGCTGCTTGATNNAAGGAACTGTCAATCATGTTCCACAATTCCCTGTCGTTCTGCTGTTTCTGATTCAATATGGAAAACAGCACCGCCCCTGATTCACCAACGGTGTAGGAGCCGAATTCGGTGAAAATATGCGGTTCTTTGACGCCGTTGCGGTTGCAGATGGTTTTTATCTGGGCGATGATTTCTTCCGCCATGTATTCGTAGTCGTATTCGAA
>DBVK01000062.1:0-2019 GCA_002308135.1 Bacteroidales bacterium UBA1266 | reverse complement strand
CCGCCGATGTTGAGGGAATCCAGTTCCGGCGCCAGTTTCTGCAATTCGCAGTATACGTTGACGCATTTCATCAGTTCGTTCCAATAGTAGGCGGAGTCCTGTATGCCTGTATTGATGAAGAAATGCAGCATTTTCAGATCAAATTTGGGGTTGTTTTTGATCTTCTCCTTGTAAAAGGGAATGATTTCGTTGTAGCGGATGCCCAAACGGGAAGTGTAGAAGTCGAACTTAGGCTCTTCCTCCGCAGCGATGCGTATGCCCAATTTGCAGTGACTTTGCAGGCGTTCGTCCAATTGGTCCAGCTCCGTTTTGTTGTCCAGCACCGGAATGGTGTTGACAAAACCGTTCTCAATAGCGGCGACAATGTTTTCAATATAGGGGATTTTCTTGAAGCCGTTACAGATGATGTAATTGTCTTTCTGCAGCAAGCCTTGTTCCTCCAATGCCTCCACAATGTTGAAATCGAAAGCGGATGAAGTCTCAAGGTGGACATCGTTTTTCAGCACTTCCTCCAGCACAAATTCGAAGTGGGAGCTTTTGGTGCAGTAGCAGTAATGGTATTCGCCTTCGTAATCCGTTTTGGCAATGGCCACGTTGAACCAGCGTTTGGCGCGTTGGATGTTTTGGGATATCTTGGGCAGGTAAGTGATTTTCAACGGTGTCCCATACTGTTTGATAATCTCCATCAAATCAATGCCGTTGAAAAAAAGCTCCTCGTCTTCCACTTGGAATTCCTCCTGGGGGAACTCGTACGTCTGCTCAATCAGATCGATGTACCTGTTTTTCATGTGTGCCGCTTGTTAGGTTGTTTGTTTGGATGCTGCAAAAGTAATTAAAAAAACAATTTCAGCCAAAGCGGTTGACTTGAATTGTAAAAAAAAATCCAATCCAAATGACTTGGATTGGATTTTTCCACAGTATCGGGACGTTCTGCCCCTTGAAGTGTAACAGCGGATTAGTACATTCCGCCGCCCATTCCGCCAGGCATTCCGCCGCCCATAGGGGCAGCCGGCGTCTCTTCTTTGATTTCGGCAAGCACGCATTCCGTTGTCAGCAGCATGCCGGCGATGGAACCCGCGTTTTCAATGGCCACACGCGTTACCTTGGCAGGGTCGATGACACCGGCCAGCATAAGGTCTTCGTATTTTTCCGTGCGGGCGTTGAAGCCGAAATTGTCTTTGCCGTTCTTGACTTTGTTCACTACAATGGAGCCTTCCAGACCGGCGTTGGCGACAATCTGGCGCAAAGGTTCCTCCAAAGCTCTGCGCACGATTTCGATGCCGAATTTCTCGTCGTCGTTCTCGCCTTTCAGGCTTTCCAGGGCTTTGATGGCACGGATGTAAGCCACACCGCCTCCAGGGAGAATGCCTTCTTCAACCGCAGCGCGGGTTGCGTGCAGGGCGTCGTCGTAGCGGTCTTTCTTTTCCTTCATTTCCACTTCGGAAGCGGCGCCGACGTAGATAACTGCCACACCGCCGGCCAGTTTGGCCAAACGTTCCTGCAGTTTTTCGCGGTCATAGTCGGAAGTGGTCTTTTCAATCTGCATCTTGATTTGGTTGACGCGGGCTGCAATCTCGTCTTTGTTGCCTTTTCCGCCAACGATGGTCGTGTTCTCTTTGTCCACCGTGATTTTCTCGGCTTCACCCAGCATATTGAGCTCGGTGTCTTCCAGTTTGAAGCCTTTTTCCTCTGAAATCACGACACCGCCGGTCAGGGTGGCGATATCTTCCAGCATTTCCTTTCTTCTGTCACCAAAACCTGGAGCTTTTACTGCAGCCACATTAATGGTGCCACGAATCTTGTTGACAACCAGTGTTGCAAGTGCTTCACCTTCAATGTCTTCGCAGATGATGAGCAGTGGACGGCCAGTCTGCAGTGATTTCTCAAGAATAGGAAGCAAGTCTTTCATCGCTGATATCTTCTTGTCAAAGATAAGGATAAATGGATTGTCAAGAACAGCCTGCATCTTTTCGGTGTCGGTTACGAAATATGATGAAATGTAACCTCTGTCGAACTGCA
>DBVK01000016.1:1976-6898 GCA_002308135.1 Bacteroidales bacterium UBA1266 | reverse complement strand
TCCCCTGCCGCTGGCAGCGCAACCTTTCGGGTGTGGAGCGGCTGGTGTCACATGGTGTGGAGGCGGAAGCCGTCTATCGTATGCCAAAACGCGGCAGCATGCGTACACAGCTTCGTTACGAACAAATCGCCTTTTCCGGAGAAACCCAGTCACCGGTTGCGTATGTGATGATGGAAGCTTTGTCCAATGGCGCCAATGGCATCGCCCAAGCCGCCTATCAGGTGAAAATAGGGGCCTATCTGCAGCTGGATGTGAGTTATGAAGGACGCTTGTCCGAACAGGGATTGCGCCACACGGGAAGCGTGTCGGTGAAAGCGGTGTTCTAATACCGTTTGGAAGAATTGTAAAACAGGCTTTGCACCACCAGTATGAGCATGACGGTGAACAGGCTGTTGAGCAGGCTGGCGCCTATCCAATGGAGGCAATGCGCCAGGCTGAAGGCATCGAAAAAGAAGAGCAGCAGCTGGTGGATGAAACACATGATGAAGCTGTAGGCGGTAAACCACCCGAAATGCATGTCCCACAAAATGGGGCGCATGTGCTCCTCTATGGTGGAATTGAACGGAATCAGGTTTATGACCAGGGGACGGGCAAAAGCGATGCAGGTGGTGGCAGCCGCGTGCACCCCCATTATGCCGGTGAAGCAGTCCTCAAACAGGCCGACACCGAATCCCAGCAGCACCACCAGCCAGCGCGGGGTCTGGAAGGGGAGGGTGAGTATGCACAGTATGTACAGCATGGGGGTCAGAAAACCCCATAGGGCAATCTTGTCCAGCAGGAGGACTTGCAGCAGCATGAGCAGCACAAACTGCCCGACGTATTTCCATACAAAGGTGTTATTCATGACGGAAGGTGCTATCTCGTAAGGTTTGTATTTCTTCCTGGTAGTTGTTTCGTACTATCCAGACAGTGTTCATGCGGTCGAAGGCGTTGCTCAGGCGGATTTCAAGCGAATAAAAACCGTCTTCCACCTCCGTGTGTATTTTGGAAACGGTCCCTACCGGATAGTGGGAAGGGAAAATCAGGGAGTGGTGTGTCACCAAGGTATCGCCAATTTTGATTTGGCCTAGAGTGGACACATTGCGTATCAATGCTTTCCTGTGGCTTTTGCCATCCCAGTACAGCACTCCGGTAACCACGCCGTCTTTGAGAATCACGCTCAAACTGAAGCGCGAATGCAACAGGGACATGACTGTGCAGAAATGGGGGGAAACGTCCTTGACGATGCCTACCACGCCTTTGTCCGAAAGAATGCCCATGCCGCTATGCACCCCGTCCTTGGCCCCTTTGTCCAAAATCAGGTAGTTGTCGGGAAGGAAGGTGGTGTTTTCCAGCACTTGGGCAGCGGTGTATTCAAACAGGGGCTGTTTGAGCGAATCCATATAAATTTCCGTGACGGTGCGGTTGCCGATGTCGGTATTATAGGCTTGACGGAACAATTCCCGTTCTAATTCCATCAAATTTCTGTTCTCCCGACGCAAATGCAGGTAGGATGAGGCTTTGGCCCTTTGCTTCAAAACAGGTCCGGTCACCTCCCGTACAACTTTGCCCCCTTTCCACTGTTTGTAGGAGGTGGAGGAGATGATAAGGGAGATACTGATGATTTCCAGCAGGAAAAACAAAAACACCGCTGCGTATCTTCGAATGAATTCAACCAGGTTTTTCATGTGCGTACAAGCTATTGCTGCAGTTTTTCCACTTGGGCCTCCAATTCCTCAATGCGCTTCAGCATGTCCGGCAGGCGGCGGTAGAGCGCCGTGCATTTCAGGCTCTCTTTCGAGTCAAAGGCGGGCGTTCCGAAAACGCTGCTGCCTGATTTCAGGTTATTGTTAACGGCGCTGTGGGCGCCCACCCGGACGTTGTCGCCGATGTTCAGGTGCCAGTTCACGCCGGCTTGTCCGCCCAGCATGCAGTTTTTCCCGATTTTGGTGGAGCCGGCTATGCCGCACATGGCGGACATGACCGTGTTCTCTCCAATTTCGCAATTGTGGGCAATTTCGATGAAATTGCTTGTTTTCACTCCGGCATGTATAATGGTCGAACCCATGGTGGAGCGGTCAATGCAGGAGTTTGCGCCTATATCCACATGGTCTTCAATCACCACATTGCCCATTTGCGGGATTTTCATGTATTGCTTGTCCGACTGGGGAGCGAAACCGAAACCATCGACCCCGATGACGCTGCCGGCGTGTATGGTGCAGTGGTTCCCAATCACGCAATCGTGATAGACTTTCACCCCGGAATGGAGGATGGTGTCGTGGCCGATGCGCACATCGTCACCAATGTAGGTGTGCGGATATAGCTCACTGTTGTCACCGATAACCGCTCCGTCGCTGATGGAGACAAAATCGCCTATGTACACGTTTTTGCCTATCACGGCTTTCGCGGAAACGGAGGCGAAGGGAGAGACGCCTGTCTTGCGCCGCTGTTGTTGGTAAAAGGTCATCAGCTGGGCAAAGGCCAGGTAAGGGTCCTTCACCCGAATCAGGGTGCAGGAAAGGGGTTTTTCCGCCTGGAAATCCTCGCTGACCAGCACAGCGCTGGCAGCCGTGGTGTAGATATGGTGGGTGTAGGTGGGGTTGGCCAGAAAGGAAAGGCCTTCGGGTTCTCCGGCATCGATTTTTGAGAATTTGGAAAGAACGGTGCCGGGATTGCCTTCCACGCGTGCGCCTATCTGGTCTGCTATCTGTTGTGCAGTGAATTTCATGAATGTCTTGGGTTAAAGGTTCAGGTCACGGATAATGCCGTCGATTTTGGCTTCGGCACGGGCCACGCAGGCCTCGTAGGAAGCGCGGTCGGGCAGGGTCTCTTTGACGCTGAAATAGAATTTGATTTTGGGCTCCGTACCCGAAGGCCGCATGGTTACCTTGCTTCCATCGGCAAGATAGTATTGCAGCACATTGGATTTCGGAAGCGTAATGGGGGTTTTCTCACCGCTTCGGCAGTCAAGGGAGGTGGAGGAGAGGATATCGTCTATGCGCACCACTTCCAGTCCGTGGATCTGTTGGAAAGGCCGGTTGCGGAAATTATCCATCATCTGCTGTATCTCTGCGGCTCCGGACTGTCCCTTACGGGTGATGGAAAGCAGGCGTTCCCTATAGAAACCGTAGTGGAGGTAGATGTTGATCAGCTCCTCGTACAGGCTGCGTCCCTGGGTTTGGGCGTAGGCGGTCAGTTCGGCGAGCAGGGAGCAGGATATCACGCCGTCTTTGTCGCGCACGAAATCCCCGGCCAGGCAGCCGAAGCTTTCCTCTCCACCGGCAATGAAGGTCTCTTTGCCTTCCAAGGCCAGTATTTTGTCGGCTATGAATTTGAAGCCGGTCAGCACATCATAGCAGGCCACGCCTTCCTTGGCGGCAATGTCGCGTATAAGTTCCGTTGTCACGACGGTTTTGACCACATACTGCCTGCCGTCGATCTTGCCGAGGCGTTTCCATTCCTTCAGCAAATAACTGACCAGGAGCGTCAGGGTCATGTTTCCGTTCAGCAGCTCGAAACTGCCGTCCCCTTTGTTTACGGCCACTCCGATGCGGTCCGCGTCCGGGTCTGTTGCCAGCACGATGTCCGCCTGAATGGATTTGGCTTGTTCAATGGCCATCTGCATGGCCGCGGTCTCTTCCGGATTGGGGGAGGCGACGGTGCTGAAATTGCCGTCGGGAACCGCTTGTTTTTCCACGAGGGCCACTTGGGTGAAGCCGAAATTCTTTAGGGAGCGGGGCACCATGCGGACACCGGTGCCGTGCAGCGGTGTGTACACAATCTTCAGGTCGTGTTTCGCCGCTATGGCTTCCGGATGCAGGCTGAGGGAGCGTATGCGCTCCAGGTAGGGCACATGCACCTCTTCCCCAATATATTGCACGAGCGCCGCATTGCGCTGTCGCTTGACCATGTCCATGGACGTGATTTTGCGCACTTCGGCAATCACGTTGTTGTCGTGCGGGGCGACCAGTTGCCCCCCGTCGTTCCAATAGGCCTTGTATCCGTTGTATTCCTTGGGATTATGGGAGGCGGTGATCATTACGCCGCTGTCGCAGTGCAGATGGCGTATGCTGAACGAAAGCTCGGGTGTGGGGGTGATGTAATCGAACAGAAACACCTGAATGCCGTTAGCGGAAAGCACATCAGCCACGATTTCAGAGAATTCCAGGCTGTGGTTGCGGGAGTCGTATGCGACTGCCATACGCGCCTGACGGTTTTTGACGGTCTGCAGCACATAATTGGCAAGCCCTTGCGTGGCCATGGCCACCGTGTATTTGTTCATGCGGTTGGTGCCNNCGCATGCCGCCCGTGCCGAATTCCAGTTCTTTATAGAAGGCATCCTGCAATTCATCGGGCCTATGCCGCAGCATATCCCACACAGCCGCCTTGGTCTCTTCATCGAAGGCTCCATTGATCCAAGTGTTTACGCGTTCTTCCACAGCCTTTTCCATATCAATTCCATATTAATGACACAAAACAGATTTTAGAATGCAAATATCCGTAAAAAAGCGATAGCTTCAGCCTGCTTTCGGTATTTTATTTCCGCTTTGTCCCACGATTTTTTCAAGGGTGTGAAAGGATTAGTCTGGCATTGGATTGTTCCGGTGGGGACAAAGCCCTTTTCAGGAAAAAACATGGTGGGCCTTACAACAGATGCTCCAGCAGCAGCTTTACCCCGAGGCCGATTAGGACGAGGCCGGCGATGATGTTGGCGGTGCGCTCGGGAACGGGGATGTTGCGTTTGCCGAGGAAGGTTCCCAGCAGGGAGACCAGGGTGGTGACTATGCCGATGAGCACAACAATCCATAACACCTGACGCATGGGGTTATCCAATCCCAGTCCGATGCCGATGGCGAGACCGTCGATGCTGGTGGCGACACCCAGAAGGAAATAGGTGTATACCAGTGAACGGTGGGGATGAGAGGGCTGTTTCCCGTCTTTTT
>DBVK01000016.1:0-1946 GCA_002308135.1 Bacteroidales bacterium UBA1266 | reverse complement strand
AGGCCGAAGGCGATCCAATGGTCGACAGCTTCAATGAAGGAGCGGCTCACATCGCCTATCAGGGCGCCTGCCAAAGGGAAGGCGAATTGGCAGAAACCCATGATGATGGCCATCAGCAGGCCATGGCGGTAGCTCATTTTGCTGTGGAAAGCAGTGGCCGTGGAGACCACCAGGGTGTCGACACATAAGGCAAGCGCCAACAGTAGCGCTTCAAAAAAGCTCATCATGCTTGATTTTTAGTTCATTTCCCAAAAGCGACCCTGCGCGTGAGCGGTGGTTGAAATTTTTGCAAAAATACGAAGAAATCGCAAATCCTCCACCGCTGCAGCTGGGAAAAATGTGAGGTTCCGGCAGCAGGCCCTGCCGTCGCCCCGGCAATATCCTCACGGGGACGCAATATTTCCCTGCCGCCGGCGTTAGTTGTCCGTAATTATTCCATGCAGATACAATTGACTAAAACCATTGGGAGAAAACCGCTCATGAAAAAGAAAGTGATACTGATAACCGGTGCCAGCAGCGGCATAGGTTTTGACACTGCCTTAAAGCTTGCGAAACAGGGACACAAGGTCTACGGGGCCGCACGAAGGGTGGAAAGGATGGCTCCCCTGCAGGAAAACGGGGTGACACCGCTGCTGATGGATATGACCGACGAAACGTCCATGCGCAGCGGCATACAGCGTGTGCTGGATGCGGAAGGCCGCATTGATGTGCTGGTGAACAACGCCGGGTACGGCTATTTGGGCGCCATTGAGAACGTCCCCATGGAAGAGGCGAGGAAACAGTTGGAAGTGAACTTGTTCGGTTTGGCGCGCCTCACACAGCTGGTGCTGCCGCACATGCGCAGCCAGCATGCCGGGCGCATTGTCAACATCTCTTCCATCGCAGGGAGAGCGGTCATACTGTTCGGCGGATGGTACAACGTTTCCAAATTTGCCGTGGAGGCATTCAGCGATGCGCTCCGTATGGAAATGAAGCCTTTCGGCATAGCGGTGAGCCTGGTGGAGCCGAGCGGCATAAAGACCGATTGGGGACTGATAGCCGCTGACAACCTGGAAAACAGTTCGCGAAATTCTGTATACGAGGATGCTGGTGTGAAGATGGCGGAAAGGCTGCGCTGGGCGTACACTTCCCGGCTGCTTTCGCTTCCGGGGAGCGTTACCAGGGCCATTGTCAGGGCGGTTAATGCCGGCCGGCCCCGGACCCGTTACCACGCGGGGGCCGGCGCAGGCGTTTTCATTGTGCTGCACTCCCTGCTGCCTGCCCGTTGGTGGGACAGGATGGTGCGCAAGCTGGCGGGCTGAAAAGCCGGGCTGCTGTTGGGAAAAGCTTACGTTTAAGCCTCAGGCGTTGCTGTCCGTGGGGTGGGCGGTTTCCCCGCTGGCGCTGCGGAGGATGGCGTCGATTNNTTCCTTGCCACCATCCGTATCATGGGTACGGCCACGGAATTGCCTGTCTGCCTGCGGATTTCCTGATGCGGCACGACAATCCTGAAGTCATCGGGGAAACCTTGGAAGCGGAGCAGTTCCCTTGAAGAAGGTCGACGGATACCGTTGATCAGCTGGTAGTTGTAAGATGCTCCCGTGCGCAGGGCGCAGGCGTGGTCCAATATGGAAATGTTGCCCGATTTGTTTTCGTGCCATACGGATGGGTAGAAAACCTCCTTGCCTTCCACGCTGGCCTGCCTTTTTTTGACAATCTCTTCGCTTGCGAAAAGCGAAGGGTCGGCCTCGGCGTCGTTTTCCAGCACATCCGCCAGACCNNCACCCGCCAGACAATAGGGCTGTTTGGGGAAATCAAAGGAAAAGCGGGCGCAGTCTCCCGCATGGGAGAAACCGGCAATGATGACGCGCTCCCTTTTTTGCGGCAGACCAAAATCCAAGGCGTTGAGCACTTTCCACTGGACATGGTAGCCCAGTTCCTTCAGCCGCTGCAAAATAACCTTGAAG
>DBVK01000035.1 GCA_002308135.1 Bacteroidales bacterium UBA1266 | reverse complement strand
ATCAATGTGGGTATTTCGGTTTCCCGCGTCGGAGGTAACGCCCAGATCAAATCCATGAAGAAAATCGCCGGCACCTTGAAGCTGGATCAGGCACAATACACGGAATTGCAGGCTTTCACCAAATTCGGCTCCGATATTGATGCCGCCACGCAGGCCACTTTGGACAAGGGCGACCGCAATGTGGAAATCCTGAAGCAGCCGCAGTACAAGCCCTTCAAAGTGGAGGATCAGATTGCCATCATTTATTGCGGCACCAAGGGCTTGCTGCAGAAAGTGCCGTTGCGCAGCATCGCTGATTTCCAGTCTGAGTTCCTGCTGAAAATGCGCGAGGAGCATGCCGATGTCCTGCAGCAGCTGAAGGAGGGCAAGGTGGATGCGGACATCACATCCTGCCTTGAAGCCGTCTGCGCGGAAGTCGCCAAAAAGTACGAAGCCTAATAATTTGACAATATGGCCAATTTAAAAGAAATACGCGTCCGCATGGCTTCTGTGGAATCCACACAGAAGATTACGAGCGCTATGAAAATGGTTTCCGCCGCCAAATTGCGGAGAGCGCAGAATACCATTCTGAAATTGCGCCCCTATGCCCACGAGCTGTCCGCCATTCTTTCCCACCTGCTTTCTTCCGTAGGGGAGGGGGAGGCCAATCCCTTGGAGGTTCAACGCGCCCCGGAAAGGGTGGTGTTGGTGGTCATCACGTCCAACAAGGGTTTGTGCGGCGGTTTCAACAACAATGTGCTGAAATGTGTGGAACAGCTTTTGGCTGCCGAATATGCGCAGCAGCTGGCGAAAGGGCAGGTGGAGTTTATCGGTATCGGCAAAAAAGCCAATGAGTACCTTGTCCGCAAGCAGTATCCGCTGAAAGCCACCTATGAAAGCCTGTTGGACAATTGCACTTTCCAGGCCGCTTCCGAAATCGCGGAAGACCTGATGGCGCGTTTTGTCCGCAAGGAAATCGACAAGGTGGAGATTGTTTACAACAAGTTCAAAAACGCGGCCACGCAGATCCTGACGAACGAGCAGTTCCTGCCCATACGCTTTGAGGGGGCAGAGGAGACAACCGCCACCACCGCCGATTTCATTTTCGAGCCTTCCCGCGAGGAACTGTACCAGCAGCTGGTGCCTTCCATGACCAAAATGAAATTCTATCAGTCCATATTGGAATCCGTTGCCGCCGAATNNGCGCGCATGACCGCCATGCACAAGGCCACGGAGAACGCTACGGAACTGACGCAGCAGTTGAGGCTGACCTACAACAAATTGCGCCAGGCCGCCATTACCAACGAACTGATTGAAATGGTCAGCGGTGCAGAAAGCCTGAAAAACGCATAGCCATGAAAACACGCTTGTTGCCCCTGTGGGTGTCCGTAATCCTGCTGTTAGCCGCCTGTAACGGCAAGCAGCCCGCCATTACCTCCGATTTGATCAACAATCCGGCAACACCGGAGGGTGTGGACGAGAAAGCCCCACGTCCGGCGCTTTCTTTTGAAGAGACTGATCACGATTTCGGTACATTGAAAGAAGGGGAGGTGGTCAGCTACACTTACGTTTTCACCAATACAGGCAAGGCGAACCTGATTATTTCCTCTGTAGTGCCGGGTTGCGGATGTACGGTGGCGGATTTCACCAGACAGCCTGTTCCCCCAAAAGGCAAAGGGGAAGTCACCATCACTTTCAATTCCAAAGACCGCAAAGGCATGCAGCGGAAGCGCATCAGTGTGCAGGCCAACACCTATCCCGCAGAAACCGTGCTTTGGTTCTCCGCCAGTGTGGAAGAGCCGTAAACCGATTAATCATTGTAAAAACATAGTATCATGCAACTTTTGAATCTTATCTCGTTTGTTGTGCTGCAGCAACAGGCTGCTCCGAAAAAAGGCGGCGGCATGTCCTCCCTGATTTTCATTCTGCTGCTGGTGTTCATTTTCTACTTTTTCATGATCCGGCCGCAGTCCAAGCAGAACAAGGAACAGCAGCGTTTCCGCGATAGCCTGAAGAAAGGGGACAAAGTGGTGACCATTGGCGGAGTGCACGGCACCATTACGGAAGTGCATGAGACTACAGTGGTTTTGAGGGTGGATGGCAACACCGAAATCACTTTCGAAAAATCCGCCATTTCCCAGGGATCAGTCCAGAAGGACGCAAGCAAGTGATTCCGCTATGGGGAAGGCTGCTAAAGACAAGCGGACGCGCTTTAATCTGCTGTTGTGTCTGTTGGTGGCTGCCGCGTGCTGGTTTATGATGAAAATGTCCAAAACCTATCGCGTGGACTATACATACCGGCTGACACTCCGGAATTGTCCCGAAACCAGAAACCCTTCCTACCAGTCGGATTCGCTTGTTGTACTTACGCTGGAAGACAAGGGTTTGGCTTTGTTGGGTGCGGATTTGCGCTCCAAAAAGCTCGCCTTGGATTACGAATCCCTGCTCACGGAATACCAGAAAAACCGTAACTCCGTGCGCATCACCCATAACCAGTTGATGGACTACCTGCGTACAGACCGTCGTTTTTCCAACAGCCTGCAGGAAATCAATCTCAGCGCGCTGCATTTCACTTTTGTTGCCGTACAGCCGGAAACCAAGCCGGCGGAAAGCAATTCCAGGGAATCCCGCCCATGAGCGCGTATCCTTGGGGGCATGACCGCCCCTTTAACGCCTATGCCAATTATTTCAAAGCCCGCTTTGGAAGCCGGGTGCAGAAATTGAGCCTGAATGCAGGCTTCACCTGCCCCAACCGGGACGGACGCCTTTCCTATGGAGGCTGCACCTATTGCGACAACGCCGCTTTCAACCCTTCCTATTGCCAGCCGGAAAAAAGCATTACGCAACAGCTGTCCGACGGTATCGCCTTCCACCAGGCTTGTTACGGAAAAGCGAACCGTTACCTGGCTTATTTCCAGGCGTATTCCAATACCTACGCCCCGATGGAAACCCTGAAGCGGCTCTATGGCGAGGCATTGGCGCGGGAGGAAGTGCTTGGTTTGGTGATAGGCACGCGTCCCGACTGCATTGACGAGGAGAAGCTGGCCTATCTGGCCCGTTTGGCGGAAACGCATTATGTGATCATAGAATACGGGGTGGAAAGCTGCAACGACAACACCCTGGCCCGTATCCGCCGGGGGCATGATTTTGGGGCAGCCGTGCGCGCCCTTGAACTGACCCGTAAAATGGGGCTTCCCGCCGGAGCGCATTTCATTTTCGGGCTTCCTGGAGAGCGTCCGGAGGAATGGATGGATTGGGCTTCCGTTTTGTCGGAACTCCCCATCACAACCTTGAAATTCCATCAGTTGCAAATCCTGAAAAACACGCCCATGGCTGCATTGTACCGTGAGCATCCGGAGGATTTCGCATTGCTTTCCTTACCGGAGTATGTGGATTTTATGGTGGATTTTCTGGAACGCCTCCATCCCGCGTTCATCGTGGAGCGTTTTGCGGGCGAAGTGCCGCCCCGCTACCTTGAGGCGAATCCATGGGAACCGGTGCGTAACGAGCGTATGGTGCAGATTGTGGAGCGCAGGCTGTTGGAACGCCGCACTTGGCAGGGCCGTTTATATGTGGATAAAGATAGCCTTATCCAATAAAAAACCAAACGGAAAACAGTTTATTCACAGCTGTTTGTTGAAAAAAACTCAAATAATGCCTAAACTATATTGCGGGCATTTAATTTTTTTTTATTTTTCCTGACTTTGACAGCCGATTTTTCGTATCGTTATAACTTTATGTAAAACAACAATATCGAAAAACAGTCTCGGTGCCTTGGGTGCCTCGCTTCCAAAAAATGACTATCTTTGCGGCATGTTTGTGCGCAGGAAGGTTAACAGGAGTGGCACGACCAGTGTCGTGGTCATTGACAAGAGCGGCGGCAGGTTCCGTCAGGTGAGGTGTTTCGGCACATCTTCGGACCCGTCGGAAATTGAACGGCTGTGCGGTCAAGCCGCTGGCTGGGTCATG
>DBVK01000046.1:9056-9200 GCA_002308135.1 Bacteroidales bacterium UBA1266 | reverse complement strand
AGGTTGCCGCAACGGACAAAGGCCGCGGCCAATGGTATGGCAATGGCCAGCCTGTCCATCAGCCAGAGCACCGATACCTTGTGCTTGTGTGTGAACCAAAGCACATAACAGAGGATGGCGATAACCCCTCCGTGACTGGCCAAA
>DBVK01000046.1:8815-8939 GCA_002308135.1 Bacteroidales bacterium UBA1266 | reverse complement strand
CGCAGTCCGACAATTGTCCACAGAATCAGGCTGACGGCAAACTTGTCGCTAAGTTTCTCCGGCAGGCCTTCGCGTGTGGTGATTTTATGGAAAAGCATATAGGCCAGCAGAAAACCGCAGGCCA
>DBVK01000046.1:6749-8797 GCA_002308135.1 Bacteroidales bacterium UBA1266 | reverse complement strand
CCGTACCAGCCGATGCGAAGGTTTCCGAAATGGAAAAGAATCGGGTCGGCGTTCCAAGTGATGTATGCAAGCATGTTTTTTTTGTTTCAAGTAAAACAATATAACGAAAGGGCATATGTATTATTGTGCGTTCATGCCCCGTTTTTCTTTATGGAGTTGGATTCCGATTCCGGAGATGTGTTTGTGCTGGAAAAACGCGGGTTTGTCAAAACGTTTCCGCTCGAATGAATAAAAATGCAAATTTTTATATGTTTTGGGGCAGTTGACACAATTTTTTGAAAGAAGAGACGTTTCTTCAGGTCTATCTAACAAATTATTTTCTCATTTTAAACAGAAATAGATGAATATAAGAAAGATACGAATTTTAACGGGGACGGCGCTCTGTCTGTGCTGCTGTGTCTTCCGCCTGCAGGCGCAGGACTCTTCCCGTTTGGTGCTGTCGTTTGACGAGGCGCTGCGTTATGCCGTGGCACATAATTACACCTTGAAGAATGCCGGTTTGGATGTCCGCAAGGCGGAAGCCGCACGCTGGGAGGCCTTATCCACCATGCTGCCGCAGGTGCAGGCCGGATTCGATTACTCCAACATGCTCGGATATGAAATGAATTTCGGCGCCATGGCCATTCCGATGAATCCGTATGGAACCTTTGCGGTGACAGCCTCTCTGGCGCTTTCCGCCCAACAGGTGATGGGTGTTGCCTTAAGCAGGATTTCCAAGGAAATGTCAGCCATCACCCATGATCAGACGCTGCAGTCCGTTCACGCCAATGTGAAGAACAGCTATATTTCCATTCTAGTGATGGAAGAGGTGGTTTCCCTGCTGGACTCCACCTTGGCGCACATGGAGCGTTTGGAGAAAGCCACGCAGGAAAGCGTGAAAGTGGGCGCCGCCGAACAAATCAGTGCAGACCAGCTTTCAGTGCAGGTCGCGTCCATGCGCAACAGCATCCTTTCCAACCGGCGCAGCCTGCAAATGCTTTACAATGCATTGATTTTACAGATTGGTGCGGGGGTGGACAGTCGTATTGTGCTGACAACCAAAATAGATGAACTGATGGACATGGACAGGTTGCAACAGCTGCTTTCCCAGGGTTTTCGTATGGAGGACAATTACGACTACCGTTTGCTGGAACAGGGGGAGAAAATCTCCAAGGACCAGCTGACCCTGGCCTGGCTGGGCTTTTTGCCCACTTTGAGGGCTTATTACCAATACAGCAACAAGACCTATTTCGGAAAGGAGGAGGGGATGAACATGACACCTCCGAACATGATAGGGGTGAGCGTTGCGCTGCCAATTTGGCAGACGGGAACCCGTGCGGCGAAAATCAAGGAAGCGCAGCTTGATTACCAGAAAACGCTCAACAGCCGCCAACAGGCAGAAGACGCCTTGCGTGTGCAGTACAATCAGTTGTGCTACGATCTGGTTACCGCTATGGAAAGCTATCAGGTGCAAAAAGCCAATTTGGATGTGACCAAGCGGGTGTTTGACAATACCGCAGAGAAATACAAATACGGACGCGCCAGCAACCTGGAGGTCACCAACGCCAGCACGGACATCATTACGGCACAAAGCAATTACATCCAATCCGTAATGGGCGTGCTGAACGCCCAAATCGCCCTGGAAAACCTAATGGGAGGAAAAAGCAAATAGCAAAACCAATAAGGTCAAACACCGTAACATATTCACAAATCAACAAATAAAACAGACCAAACCAGTCTCCATAAACACGCCAAAGATCAACCAATATGAAACGTTTTTGTAAAATTACCATGCTTCTGCTTGCAGCTGCCGGTATGACAGCCTGCGGGGGAAGTAAAGCAGGAAAAGCCACCACTACCAAGAAAGAGGCGGAAAAAGTGAAAGTGCAGGTGCTGGAAAGCGAACGCATCGCGAAGGTGCTGAACCTTTCCGCCACCTTGGAAGGCTATGAAACCATGAATATTGCGCCGAGTATCACCGGCCACATCGAGCACATCTATGTGGAGGTGGGCAGCCGCGTGGGCAAGGGCGCTTTGCTGGTCCGCATGGATCAGACCCAGCTCAACAC
>DBVK01000046.1:2190-6627 GCA_002308135.1 Bacteroidales bacterium UBA1266 | reverse complement strand
CAGAACGAGAACACCTTTGTGAAGGCGCAGTTTGCCGGTGTGATCAGCGCCAAGAATTACGAAGACGGAGAAATGTATACCGGCCAGCCCATTCTGCAGCTGACCCAAATCAACAGGCTGAAAGCCGTCGTCAATATTCCGGAGAGCTATTTCCCGCTGGTGAGGCAAGGCATGAAGGTGGAGGTGCGCAGCGACATTTATCCGGACCAGGTGTTTCCGGCCACGATAGAAATCGTGTATCCGACAGTGGATGCCTCCAGCCATACGTTTCAGGTCAAACTGAACATTCCGAATGCGAACGAGAAAATCCGCCCGGGCATGTACGTGAACGCCCGCCTGGCTTTGGGCGAGGCGGATGCCATGGTGGTGCCTTACCAGAGCGTGCTGAAACTGACCGGAAGCAACGACCGTTATGTTTTCACCAACCACGATGGCAAGGCGCACCGTGTGGCGGTGACCTTGGGACAGCGTTACGACGACCGTATTGAAGTCATTCCGGTTGTCCCCGGCGACCTGAAGGAAGGCGACGAGCTGGTGGTGGTCGGACAGGCGCGTCTGGTGGATGGCTGCACATTGGAAATCGTCAAATAATCCGGAGTTATGGCTATCTATAAAACAGCAATCAACAAGCCCATTACCACGGGCCTGGTTTTCGTGGCCGTCATTGTTATCGGCTTGTTCGCCCTGACACGGCTTCCCATTGACCAGATGCCGGAGATGGATCCGCCCTATATCACGGTCATGACCACCTATGCCGGTGCCAACGCCAGTGAAATTGAGACTAATATCACCAAATTGGTTGAAAACGCGGTCAATTCCGTGGACGGACTGAAAAACCTCGTTTCCACCTCCAAGGATAACATTTCCGTGGTAACCATGGAATTCGAGTGGGGCATGGATTTGGACGAGGCGCTCAACGACATCCGAAGTTACGTGGACTTGGTGTACGACAACCTGCCCGATGGGGTGTCCCGTCCGATGATTCTCAAACTCAACAGCAACGCCCGTCCCATCATGGTGTTCGGGTTTACGGCGAAGGAGAGCTATCCCGGACTGGACCGCATCATCGAGGACAATATCACCAACGAGCTCAACCGCATTGACGGTATAGGAAACATTACCGTGAGTGGCGCTCCGGAGCGTTACATTTATATTGATTTGGATCCCAAACAGTTGGAATCCTACGGCTTGAGCGTGGAGGCGGTCGGGCAGGCCATTAGCGCCAATAACCTTGATTTGGCTTCCGGTACGGTCAAAATGGGTAAGGAGCAGTACCAGATGCGTGTCAAGGGCGAGTATGAGGAAAGCTCGGAAATTGCCGACATTGTGGTGACTACCACACCTGACGGCAGGCAGGTTTTTGTCCGCGACCTGGCGACAGTGCGCGACACCATCAAGGATTTGTCATTAGATGAGAAAATCAACGGGCAGGACGGCGCCCGGCTGATGATTTCCAAGCAGACCGGCGCCAATACCGTGGCTATCGCCCGAGCGGTGAACAAAAAGATGAAGGAGATAAAGAAAACATTGCCTCCGGACATCACGGTCACCCTGATTAACGACGGCTCCGAGGAAATCACCAACGCCATCAGCGGACTGACCAGCTCCATATTCTACGCTTTCCTGTTCGTGGTGCTCGTGGTGTTCCTCTTTTTGGGCAACTGGCGCAGCGCATTGGTTATCGGACTGACCATCCCTATATCATTGGTGACTTCTTTTGTCTATTTGCTGGTCGCCGACAGTTCCCTGAACATCATTTCCCTGGCTTCCCTGACCGTGGCCATTGGTATGGTGGTGGACGATGCCATTGTGGTCTTGGAAAACATTTCCAAGCATTTGGATAGGGGAGAGAGCCTGAAAGAAGCGGCCATCTGCGCCACTAACGAGGTGTGGACCTCCGTGATTGCGACCACGTTAGTGATTGTGGCCGTGTTTGTTCCGCTGACCATGCTGCCCGGTATCGCCGGTATCATGTTCAAGGAATTGGGTTGGATTGTGACCATTGTGGTTTGTGTGTCCACCCTTACGGCCATCACCCTGATTCCTATGCTATCCAGCAAAATATTGAAGGAAAAGCCCTTCTTTATGACCAAGTTGGAGGAAGAGGCGGCACGCCGGAAAGAGGCTGCCAAACGCTTCTCCTTCGACAATACCGTGGGCAGGGTGTTCTCCTCCATTGAAGCCGGGTATGCTAATGTCCTGCGCTGGTGTCTGGGACACAAAAAGCGCACCATCGGGGCGGCCGCATTGATTTTCATCCTTTCCATGGTGCCGATTGCCACGGGTAAAATCGGCATGGACTTCATGAAGGACCAGGACAACGGGCGAATCAGCGTGACGGCGGAGCTGCAGCGCGGCACCCGCATTGAAGAGACCCTGAAAACGGCACGTAGGATGGAAAAGGAAATCAAGCAGCTGATGGGTAAGGATGTGATTGTCATTTCCACTTCCGCCGGTTCCAACGATGACGCTGGTTTTGCGGCGCTGTTCAGCAGCACTACCAACAATAAAATCAGCATGACCATACGGGCTACGAAAAAATATGACCGCAGTCGCTCCATTTTTGATTATCAGGAAGATATCCGTAAACTGCTGGCCGAGTATCCGGAACTGGTGAACTACCAGGTTTCCGAAGGCGGCTTCGGCATGGGAAGCAGCAACAACCTGAGCGTGGAGGTGTACGGTTATGATTTCAACCAGACGAGCGCCTTTGCCCGCGAACTTCAGCGGCATATTGAGGAGAACGTGCCGGGTGCCCGTGACGCGAAAATCAGCCGTGACGAGGACAGGGCGGAGCTAAAGATTGTCTTTGACAAGCAGAAGCTGGCCTATCACGGTCTGAGCGGTTCCACGGTGGCGATGTATGTGCGCAACCGGGTCAACGGCATGACCTGCGGCTACCTGAAGGAAGACGGCGAAGAGTACGACATTGTGGTGCGCCTGAAAGAGGAGTACCGCAGCAGCATTACCGACATTGAGGAGCTTTCGCTGATGTCGGTCACCGGGAAAAACATCAAGCTGAAGGAGGTGGCTTCGGTGCAGGAATACTGGTGCCCGCCCACCATCGAGCGGAAAAACAGGCAGCGTTACCTGACCATCAGCGTGAAGCCCTACCAGACCTCCCTGGCGGAAGTGGCCGCCAGCGTCCAGCAGGAGCTGGATAAGATGAATGTGCCGCAGGGCATACATGTGGCCTTGGCCGGCAGTTACGAGGATCAGCAGAAGATGTTCAGTGACATGGGATTGCTGGCGTTGCTGATTCTGATGCTGGTTTACATTGTCATGGCCTCGCAGTTCGAGTCCTTCAGCAAACCCTTCATCATCATGATGGCCATTCCGTTCGCCCTGACCGGTGTGGTGCTGGCGCTGCTGCTGACCGGACAGAGCCTGGACATGGTCGGCACCTTGGGTGTGGTGCTGCTGATAGGTATTGTGGTCAAAAACGGCATTGTGCTGATTGACTATATCAACCTGATGCGCGAACGCGGCGTGGAGCTGAACGAGGCCATCGCCCTTTCGGGCCAGAGCCGTCTGCGTCCCGTCATGATGACGGCATTCACCACCATTTTGGGCATGATTCCCATGTCGCTCAGTAAGAGCGAAGGTTCCGAATTGTGGACCACCATGGGAGTGGTGGTTATAGGCGGTCTGCTGGTCTCCACAATCATTACCTTGGTGGTGGTGCCGGTGCTGTACGGCTGGATGGAACGCAAGGGAGAGCGCGAAAAGCAGGAGAAGCTTCGCAGGAAGTTTGTGTTTATGGATATTGATATCAACGAAAGATAGACGCCATGAAATCCGTAATGATTGTCTTTAACCAGGCCAACACCGAGCGTGTGGAATACATGCTGGACAAATTGGAAATACGCGGCTTCACCTTTTGGGAGAATGTGCAGGGCCGTGGCCATCTGCAAGGGGATCCGCATAGGGGCACCCATACCTGGCCGGAGCTGAACAATGTGGTGTTGAGCGTGGTCGAGGACGAAAAGGTGGAGCCCCTGCTGCTGGCGGTGCGCAAGTTGGACAAGCGCAACGAGGAAGTAGGGGTCCGGGCCTTCGTCTGGACTGTTGAACAGATGGTGTAGGCTGAAGGGGGCTTCCCTTAAGCGAAAGGGTATCTGACAGCGGCAGCATTGCCGTATTATTCCACGATTTTTCCCATGTGCAGGGAATGTCCCTGCTGCAGTCGTGTCCGTATTTCCGGACAGGCTTTGCCTTTTTTTTTTTGAAAAAAAAGACAAATTTACTAACAATTAAAAAAAAATTGTAATTTTGCAAAAAATCGCAAATATTAATAAAAAACAGTTGTTATGAGAAGTTATTATCATTTAAAACGCTTGTCACTGTTTGTGCTGCTGTGTGCAATGTCACACATGCAAGCGCAGGTGACATACCTCTGCAACCAGCAGTTTTCATCCAAGCTTCCTAGCGGCTGGG
>DBVK01000046.1:0-2185 GCA_002308135.1 Bacteroidales bacterium UBA1266 | reverse complement strand
ACTGCAACCGGCGCTGTTCCGTCATGGAAGCCGGACACCGGCATTGTCACTTCCGCCAAATATGCCATGCATGGCGTTGTGCCATATACCCATGGCGATTCCATCGTGCTGATGACGCCTTTTTACGACTGTACCGCCTACGGGCATGTCACCCTCCGCTTCAACCACATCTGCAAGGTGCTTCCTTCGGACACCTGCATCATCCAGTACCAGGAGGACGGATTGGGCGTGAACTACAAATGGAAAACCCTTCCTGCCGTCGCTTACGAAGGCGCGTCCGCTGCCTACAAGAACACTCTTTCCTTCTCCCATGCCTCGTATGGCGATTGGAAATCGAACGACACCTTTGCCCGGCCGACCAACGGCTGGTGGAAACAGGAAGTTTTTGATCTCAGCGATTACGCCGGTTTCTCCAAGGTCCGTTTCCGCTTTGTTATCCGCAAGGGCCCCGCTGTAGGTTCCTTTATCGCCGCCGGATGGTACCTTGACGATTTCCAGGTGCTGGGGTCCAAATTTGCTCAGATTCCTCCCGCTGTCGCTTTTTTGTCTCCTGTCTTGAAGGACACGGTGTGGTCGGTGGGGCCTTTCCATATCAAGGCCAAAGTGGCTACCCGAACGGAGGCGCGTATTGTTCCGCCGGTGTTGAATTACAGCTGCACGTTTGATGGAAAGACCGTGAAGGATTCCATTCGCATGACCGCCACCTCCGGCGACTCCCTTTGGGAGGCGAACATTCCGTTCCAGTATTACGGAACGGCCGTGTCTTATTACATTCAGGGCCGGGATTCCGCAGGCAACACCGCCCGGGTGAGTGCTTCCTTCTACACCAAGCGGCTTAAATCCGGAAGTGTCAGCAGCTATGCCTATTACTTTCCCGCTGACACCACCGGCGCCACGCACAATAATGGATCTCTGATTTATGATGTGCGATATACGGCTTCCAAGAGCCGTCTGTTGTACGAGGCCGCGGACATCAATCCGAACAAGGTGGACATGACCATCATCCGTTTTGCGTGGTATTTGCGTTCGAATGCCGCCAATGCGGGTTCGGTCACGGTTACCCGTAACATTAAAATCCACATGCTGGCCACCAAGGACGTTTCTCCGATGACTGCCGCCTATATGGATCCTGTGGCGAACAATGCCACGGAAGTCTATGACGGCACCACCGTCAGCAAGGTGGGTTGGAACGAAGTCATTCTCAAACGTCCGTTCACCCTGCCTGCCGGCATGAACATCTACATTTTTGTTGAAGGCTATGGTGGCACCACATCCACCACCACTATCGCATGGGCTGCGCATAATGTCGGAGCCAGTGGCGCGCAGACCACCTATTGTGTAAACAACGGAACATCTTGGACAACCAATGTCTACAAGCCTTTGGTCCGCTTCGGTCTCGGTTCGGTGGGCGGTTCCTATGATTCCAATTCGGTCGCTTTAAAGAGCATAGACAATCCCACCAAGGGGGTGGTGGCTGGTTTGCAGCCGGTGAGGGTCTCCTTGCAAAACAAGGGCGACGCTTGGCTTACTTCCTGCAATGTGAACTGGACCTTGAACGGTGTGCTGCAAAACCCGAAAAAATGGACCGGCAAGATGTATGTGGATTTTTACGATACCCTGACGCTTGGCACCTATATGCAGAAAAGCCATGGCTACGATACCATCACCGTGTGGGTCAGCGACCCCAACAATAAAGTGGATTCCGTGCTGAATGACGACAGCCTGACCATTGTCTCCTATGGTTGTGATGGCCCAATGAAGGGGGCGTACACCGTAGGGAAGAGCTCCGGTTCTGTCAAATATGACTTCGCTTCTTTGAAAGAGGCACTGCATCTTATGTCTTTATGCGGCCTTGGCGGTGACGTGACTTTGAAACTTGCCAGCGGCATCTATACCGAAAAACTGGAGTTTTCCCAATATAAGTTTACCGGCCATCGGGTGACCATCACCTCTTTGGCGGATCATGCGGACAGTGTGGTTTTCCATCCGAAAACCGGTCCAGTGCTTACGATAAACGATTGTTCCGGATTGATTTTCAGTAAGATTACCTTTGATGCCCGGAAGTTGCGCACGACCTTCTACTGTGTCCAGTTGGGGACCGGATTGAAAGACATTGAGTTCTACCATTGCACCCTGTACGGTTTTGACACCAACGTCAGCAATACCAACTACTCGGTCATTTACA
>DBVK01000185.1:5311-7059 GCA_002308135.1 Bacteroidales bacterium UBA1266 | reverse complement strand
CCCCGCCATAATATTGGAAGCGATGGTATCCTTCCAGCTGGAAGCCTGCATAGACCTGACCATCAGAGTCGCTCTTGAATGGTAGCCAAACCTGCCCACCAGCGCTTTTCTGGCATCCGATGGCCAGGCAAACGATTGGCACTCACTGACGCAGTATATCACGTTAGCAGCGTTGCCGCAATCGGCCAAAAGCCGGGCAATAGCGTTACGCTCCTTTTCATAATCGGGATTCGTCTCCTGTTGGCTATAGTTCCGATAATACCTTAATTCATCCGGCATATCGGACCAGTCGTATGTTTCCTTTCTGTTGGATCGGGAAACCGGATATTTCCAGTAGTGCATGATCTGAGCCATAGCCACAGGCACACAACCGGCAGCACATCGGTTTTCACGGTCACATTTGCTTGAAACATAATAATTATAGGCGTTCGCCTGCCCGTCATTGGAGCTGGTCTGCTTCCAACGGGTGGTCAGATAAGGCCCGTAAACGCCTGTTTTCCGCAAGGGGGACAGCCTGCCTTGCAACAGGCCTTCCCATTCAGGATGAATGGTATCCAAGTGATTTTCCACCAAACTTTCTATGCCGGAGGCATATTTGCCGACAAAATAAGACAATCCGTTTTCATCGGAGGCGTGCAGAAAAGAGACGCTGTCACCACTGCAATTGTACGCCAACACCGGCTTAACGCTTTTCACACCTGACACCAGTACAGTGTTTCCGTTACGGTAACAGACCTCATAGAGCAGTACCTTACCGTTTCTTTTCAAACAATGGATATGCGACAGCTCCAATGCATGGGCGGATTTCCCTACAAAAAAAGATCGCATGAAATGGGACGAAACACTTACGGCCTCTGACTCTGTAATATGCGTTTGAGATTTGCCGCACACACAACACAAGAGAAACATCAAAACATACAAAGTTCTTTTCATATCTTTCGGTTTAATCCCCGCCCTCCCCCGCAACGGAAGGCTGACAAAGCAGAAACAGACAATACGGCGGAACCTTCCCGCCGCGTGACAACTCTTTCGCTTTCAAAACCGCCCACCTCCCGGGAAAACCATCTGGTCCCCCTTACTGGTTGGCATAGCGCATCACATCGTCTCCGGTAATAGTGTTGTCACAAAGGATGAGCAGCCGCTCCACCATATTGCCCAATTCGCGGATGTTACCGCGCCACGGCAGCTTTTTCATCGCCTCGAATGCGCTCTTCGAGAACTGCTTATGGGGCATATTCTGCTGATCGCAAGCCAATTGCATGAAATGCTCCGCCAGCAGCGGGACATCCTCCAAACGCTCCCGCAAAGCCGGCACATGGATCAGAATCACCCCTAAACGATGGTACAAATCCTCCCGGAAGTTTTTTTCCTCTATCTCCTGGCGCAAATCCTTGTTGGTAGCTGAAATAACCCGCACATCCACAGGAATTTTCTTTTCTCCGCCCACACGCATAATCTGGTTCTCCTGCAAGGCGCGCAACACCTTGGCCTGGGCGGAAAGGCTCATGTCACCCACCTCGTCCAGGAATAAGGTGCCATGGTTGGCCAGTTCAAAATTGCCTTTGCGCTGTTTGATGGCCGAAGTGAACGATCCCTTTTCATGACCAAACAACTCACTTTCTATTAGTTCCGATGGGATGGCCGCGCAATTCACCTCCACAAAGGGCTGTGCGGCGCGGGGGCTTTTCTCATGCAGCCAATGCGCCACCAGTTCCTTGCCAGTGCCATTCTCTCCGGTAATCAGCACC
>DBVK01000185.1:4968-5266 GCA_002308135.1 Bacteroidales bacterium UBA1266 | reverse complement strand
ACTGCACAGCCGGTGACTCCCCAATAATGTCATAGCGCAGGTTCACCTTGCGTTTCAGCTGCCGGGTCTCCCGGACCAGTGACTGGCGTTCTTGGGCGTGGCGGACGGAAATGAGCAGACGGTTCAAATCCAAGGGTTTGGTAATAAAATCAAAAGCGCCTGATTTCAAAGCGCTCACAGCAGTCTCTATGTCCCCATGACCCGTCATCATCACTACGGGCACATCGCTGCGCTGACGGATCTGCGCCAACAGTTCCAAGCCGTCCGTTTCAGGCATCTTGATATCGGTGATAACGAC
>DBVK01000185.1:4750-4949 GCA_002308135.1 Bacteroidales bacterium UBA1266 | reverse complement strand
CCGCCTCCGCCGCAGCAGTCACCGTTGTCACAGCATAAGACTCGTATTCAAGCACTTCCTTCAAGGCTTCGCAAATCGAGACCTCGTCATCCACAACTAAAATCTTCGCATTGCTTTCCATAATTTCAATTTATGCATTAAGTGGCGGCCCCACCACGATTTCACTCATCAGGTCCGGATGCAGGTACTTGCGCGCCAT
>DBVK01000185.1:0-4723 GCA_002308135.1 Bacteroidales bacterium UBA1266 | reverse complement strand
GCAGGTAAATTCAGCCAGTATCCGGAAATACCGATCCCAATAGGCGGTGTCCATCCCGTAGGCGTCCACATCCATGCAGCGCTCCATTTGGGCGAACAAGCCGTCAAAGCTGCGGAGCATAGCGCCGGACTCGTATTGTTTGACCAGCCGGAGCTCCTCCTCCGGCATGTCCTCCTCGCAAAGCCGCAGCAATTCCTTGCGTATTTTTGAAACGGCCTCCGCTTCCGCCTCCGCATTGACATCGGCGGNNTGTACAGCATGCCTGCGTGCCTGAGGGAAAGCACATGGGAATAAATGCCGTAGGCCAAACCGCTGCGCTCCCGTATCTCCGTCATCAGGCGGGAACCGAAATAACCGCCCAGAATACGGTTGGTGATGCACAGCCGCATCCAATCCGGATGGGTGCGGTTGCACACGATGCGCCCCATGCAGATGCTGGACTGCACACTTCCCGCTTTGGCTATCCTTTCACGCCGCGCTTCCCTGAGCACCGTCGCGACAAGGGGAGCGTCCGATTTCCGCCCCTCAGGAAGAGTCCCCAAGGTCTGGTCCAGCTGAAGGCGGAATGCCTGGCTCATGTTACCCGCCACATAGACGCACATGGCGGAGGGCACATACTGCCGCTTGAAAAAAGCGGCGATACGTACAGGATCCCAGGCATCCACGTCTTCCCCCTTCAAATGGCTCCCATAGGGATGCGTTGCCCCGAACAAGGCTTCCGACAAGGCGCGATAGGCCACGTAGGCGGTTTTTTCCGCATGTATGGCCAGGGTTTGCTGCTGCTGCACCTGCACAATGTGGAGACGTTCCGCGGAAAATTGCGGACACGCCAGCATTTCCTTCAGCAGTCCCAGCACAGGCGCCGCTGCTTCAACGGGAAAATGCACACTGATGCAGGCAGTGTCCCGGTTGGAGGTCAGCTCAATAAACGCGCCCTCGTAATCCAGGCACTCCATCCAGCTTTCCAGGGGATGCGTTTCCGTACCCTCCTGCAGCATTTTCACGGCAGCCAGGGCCAGCCCCGGTTCGGACTGATAGCATGCACCCGCCTCCACACGTATATCCAAACGGATAATCCTATAATCCTCCTGATGGAAAAGCTTGCATACCATCCCATTGGACAAGCGCAAGGTTTCAGGCTGGCACAAGCCGGGATACGCAAAAGGATGCAGGGCGGGTGAAAGGCTTCTGTCCAAACTCATGGCTAACGTGGGGAAAGGCTGATGAAAGGCACCAGCATTTCTTCCATGGAAACACCCCCGTGCTGGAAAGTGTTTTTGTAATAATTGGCGAAATGGGTGTAATTGTTAGGATAGACGAAAAACTGCTCGTTGGTGGCGAAAACGTATTTGGAGGACACATTCAGTTTGGGAAGGTATACCTCCGCCGGATTGGAGACCACAAAGACATCGCGGTCATCCAGGGAAAGGTTGCGCCCCACTTTGTAACGCAGGTTGGTGTTGGTCTCCCGGTCAGCCTGAATGCGGACCGGATTCTTGATCCGTATGGTGCCGTGGTCCGTAGTGATATACACCCGGATTTTCTTCTCCGACAAATAGCGCAGCAGATCCAGCACCTGGGAATGCTCAAACCAGGACTTCACCACGCCCCTGTACGATTGCTCATCGTTGGCCAAATGGCGGATCACATCGGTTTCCGCGTGCGCATGGGAAAGCATGTCCACAAAATTGTACACACCGACAATCAGGCCGTTGTCCAGCAGAGTGGCGAAACGTTCGTTGATCTTCCTGCCGAAATCCACATTCAGCACCTTGTAATAATGGTGTTTCAGGTTTTTCCCGCAACGCTTCAGGTAAGAGGCCAGCAATTCCGGCTCTTTCATGTTTTTGTTGCCTTCATCGTTCTCGTTCAGCCACAAATCAGGGTATATCTTCTCAATTTGGGACGGAAGCAGCCCGGCAAACAGGCTGTTGCGGGCATATTGCGTGGCCGTCGGGAGGATACTGTAATACAGTTCGTCCCGTTCCACCCTGTAGTATTCGGACACCAAAGGCTGAATGGCGCGCCAGTGGTCGTAACGGAGGTTGTCTATCACCAGCAGCACCGAAGGCGAAGTCTCGCTGAGATAAGGAAACATGCATTCCCTCAGCAAGGTATGCGACATCAGCGGGTGCTGGCCTTTCTTTCCGTCCAGCCAGTCCGTGTAGTGTTTGGCCACAAATTTGGAGAAAAGGGTGTTGGCCTCCTTTTTCTGGGTGTAGTAGATTTCCCGGATATTGGCGTCAGTGCTCTTGCCCAGTTCCATCTCCCAAAACACCATATCGCGATAAATCCCCTTCCAATCGTCCGGCGTCCCGGCCTCCATCATTTTGAAGGACAAATCCCGGAAGGACTGCTGGTAGTCCAAGGTACTCTTTTCTGTGATAAGTCGCTGGTTTTCAGTATGTTTTTTCAAACAATGCAGAATCTGCATCGGCTGCACCGGCTTCACCAGGTAATCGCTGATGTTGGAGCCTATGGCCTCCTCCATGATGCGCTCCTCCTCGCTCTTGGTAATCATGACAATAGGCAGCGAAGGGCGTTTGTTTTTGATGCGCTGGATGGTGTCTATGCCCGAAATGCCCGGCATGTTCTCATCCAGAAAAACAATATCCACCACCTGCTCATCCAGCATGTCTATAGCTTCGTTGCCGCTCAACACGGGAATCACATCATAGCCTTTGGCCTCCAAAAAACGGACATAGGGGTTCAGCAGCTCCATTTCGTCGTCTGCCCACAGAATACGGATACGGTCGGACATAGTTACAGGGTATTAAATTTACACTTCTAAAACGTAAAAAAAAGACGTTTATTGCCCCCGACCGCGTCCGAATTCCATCAGGTAAGCCTTCAAAAAACCGTCAATGTCACCGTCCAGCACCCCCTGGGTGTTGGAGGTTTCCATGCCTGTCCTGTTGTCTTTCACCAATTTATAGGGATGCAGAATGTAATTGCGGATCTGGGAACCCCACTCGATTTTCTTCTTTCCGCTTTCCATTTCATTGATTTTCTCATATTTTTTCTGCAATTCCATCTCATACAGCCTGGATTTCAGCATTTGCAGGGCTTTTTCCTTGTTCTGCAGCTGGAAACGGGTCACCTGGCATTCGATGACGATACCGGTCGGGTGATGGTGCAGGCGCACAGCGGTCTCCACCTTGTTCACATTCTGTCCGCCCGGCCCTCCGGAACGGAAAGTGTCCCAGCTGATGTCCGCCGGTTTGATTTCAATCTGGATGTTGTCGTCCACCACCGGACACACAAAAACGGAAGCGAAAGAGGTATGGCGGCGCGCGGCGGAATCAAAGGTTGNNAAATGCGCACCAGCCGGTGCACCCCGCTCTCCCCTTTCAGGTTGCCGTACACGTAATCGCCTTCGATTTCGATGGTTACGGATTTGATACCGGCCACATCCCCGTCCAGACGATCCAGTTCGCGCACCTGGAAATGGTGGTCCTCCGCCCAGCGCACATACATGCGCAGCAGCATCTCCGCCCAGTCCTGGCTTTCCGTGCCTCCAGCGCCGGAATTCAATGTAAGGGTGGCCGACATACGGTCTTCCTCGTCGTTCATCATGTTTTTAAACTCCAGCTCCTCCACCGCTTGCAGCGCTTTCGCATAGTGCTGGTCGCATTCGGTCTCCTCCATCTCCCCGGCTTCGAAAAACTCCACAGCCAAAGCGGCCTCCGACACGGCATTTTCCGCCTCGTCATAGGCTTTTGTCCATATTTTCAATAAGTTGATGGATTTCAATTCAGCCTCGGCCTTTTTAGGGTCGTCCCAGAATCCGGCCTCCTGTGTCTGCGTCTCCCGCGCTTTTATCTCTTCCTGCTTGCGGANNCACCTCCGTAACTCGCCCAGCCGCTCCTGCAGCTTTTCCATAGCGTCTAGTTGTACCATAGTTTTACTGTTTTTGTAAATGGATTATACAAAAAGCAAAAGTAATCATTTTTCCGCTACGCGAAGCGCTTTTCACAGGAAATATCAGCCACTGCCTAACGCCAGGTGAAGGTTTCCACCAGATGGCGCATGTCGTTTTCCACAAAGGCCAGCACAGGGGCGATGGAGTCGTTGTTGGGGACGCGGTGGAAATACAGCGCCGCCCGGAAGAAATGACGTGTGCGGTCGGTCAGCCAGAACTGGTACGGGCAGGCGACATGCACGCCCGTAATCTCATAGATACGCCCGTACACTTGGCGTGCAGTGTCGGAGACAGCGGTCTCTATCATGTCTTCGGCCTTGGGGATCTGCTTGGTGGTGAAAAAACGCGCATCGGCAATCAGCTGGTCCAGGTTCCCCTGCACCGGTTTGTAGCTGATGTGCAGGGTGGCGTCCCACAGGGGATAATGCAGGTTGACCCAATAGGGTTCGGCCGTCTCATCCTCCCGGGGGATGATTTCCGCATAGGTGGAATAGGCGAAGGCATAGGGATAGGCCGTGTCCCACCATTGGTAGGCAGGCTCCGGCAGGGTGATGCGGTAATAGGCCCGCGGCTTGGGGGTGTAATCCTTGCCCGAACAGGCGGAAAACACCGGCAGCAGCACGGCAAGCAACGGAAGGGCAAAGCTCAGGCGGCGCATCAAAAATCGGCGTTTTGGGGTGTGCGCGGGAATGGGATGACATCCCGAATATTGGCCATGCCGGTAATGAAAAGCAGCAGGCGTTCAAAACCCAGGCCGAAACCACTGTGCGGCGCCGTGCCGAAGCGGCGGGTGTCCAGATA
>DBVK01000071.1 GCA_002308135.1 Bacteroidales bacterium UBA1266 | reverse complement strand
GTCCGCCGTGGCGGCTTCATAGGCCACATTCACCGGATGCTTGAGCGGAATGCTCCAAATGGGGAAGGTCTCGAATTTGGCGTAACCGGCCTTGACACCCCTGCGGTTCTCCTGATATAACTGACTGAGGCACACAGCCATTTTTCCGCTTCCGGGTCCGGGAGCCGTCACCACCACCAAGGGACGCTTGGTCTCCACATACTCGTTTTTGCCGAAACCGTTCTCCGAGCAAATCAGATCCACCTGGGTGGGATAGCCTTCAATAAGGTAATGGTAGGACACACTGATTCCCATACGTTCCAGACGCTCCCTGTAGGCCACGGCGCTGCCCTGCCCGTTGAAGTGGGTGATCACTACGGCGTTCACCATCAGTCCGCGGCGCATGAACTCCTCCCGCAAACGCAGCACATCCTCGTCATACGTGATGCCCAAATCTCCGCGCACCTTGTTCTTTTCAATATCCACCGCACTGATGACGATGACAATTTCCGCATCGTCACGCAACTGCATCAGCATTTTCAGCTTGCTGTCCGGCTGGAAACCGGGCAACACCCTGCTGGCGTGGTAATCGTCAAAAAGCTTGCCGCCGAACTCCAGATAAAGCTTGTCACCGAATTGTGAAATACGCTCCTTGATGTGTGCGGACTGTATCTGCAAATACTTCTCGTTGTCAAATCCTATTTTTTTCATTGTGTTTGTAATTTAAATGGTTGTTTGTTTTTTCATTTCCCGCACATAATGCGGCATCTCTTCCGGAAGCACGAGGGAAAACTCCACCAGACCGGCCACTTCGCCGTTTTCGTACCAAGGCGTCTGGTAAATCAGTTTGCGCACATCGCCCTTCTGAATGGTATAGGCATGGGTGTCGCCATTTTCCAGCAGCTGCCGGATTATCTCCTGCGAACGGGCCTGGTGGCAAGGCATCATGTTCTGTCCCACCTTGTCGCCGAACACCGCTTTGGAGGCATCATTCATATAAATAAGCCTGCCCTCCTTGTCACTGACGGTAATACTGGCTTTGACGGTTTGAAAAACTGCTGTTGTATCCATCTTCCGTCTATTTGAGCGTGGCACAGCAGTCCATCACATGTTTCTCCACCCGGGCCAGCACGTCCGAAGCCTCTTCGCGCACAAAGCTTTCGCCCGTAATCCGCTCGTATAGTTCTATATACCGCTCAGAAATACGCGCCACCACTTCATCCGTCATTTCGGGGACCTTTTGCCCTTCCTTCCCCTGGAAACCATTTTCCATCAGCCACTCACGCACAAACTCCTTGGAAAGCTGGCGTTGCGGCTCTCCGGCCTTGAAACGGGCCTCATATCCGTCCGCATAAAAATAACGGGAGGAGTCCGGCGTATGGATTTCGTCAATCAGGTAAATTTTGCCGTCCTTTTTGCCGAACTCATACTTGGTGTCCACCAGAATCAGCCCGTGCTTTGCGGCAATCTCGCTTCCCCTCTGGAACAACCGCCGGGTGTAGTCTTCCATGATGGCGTAATCCTCCGCAGAAACCAGTCCCTGACGGATAATCTCCTCCTTGGAAATGTCCTCATCGTGGCCTTCCGCCGCCTTGGTGGTCGGTGTGATGATGGGTTGCGCAAAGCGCTGGTGCTCGCGCATGCCGTCCGGGATAGGGACTCCACAAATGCTGCGTGCTCCGGCCTTATATGTCCGCCAGGAGCTTCCTGTCAGGTAGCCCCGGATAATCATTTCCACAGGGAAAGGATCACATTGGCGCCCCACCATGACCATGGGGTCGGGTGTGGCGGTTTTCCAGTTCGGACAAATGTCAGCGGTCAAATCCAAAAAACGGGAGGCGATTTGGGTAAGCACCTGCCCTTTGTAAGGGATGGCCCTCGGAAGCACCACATCAAAAGCGGAAATGCGGTCAGTGGCCACCATAAGCATCCAGTTGTCGTTAATGGTGTACACATCCCTGACCTTACCCCGGTAAAAACGGGTCATCCCCGGCAATTGGAACCGGGTTTCTGTAATTGTGTTCATGCGCTATAAGATTAGATTTGCTATGTGTATTAAAAAATAATTAACGTATATTATGTAAAAATATTGCACTGAAAAATATTTTTTTTGCAGATAGCGGCAAGCTTTGGCAAAAAACTTAGCCGCCACCCGGCCTAATACCCTAAGGGCTCCCCTACAAGCACCACCGCATAACGTCCCGGCTGGCGTCCGTTACGCAAGAAATGTATGCAGCTGCAGATGCTATCTTTTGCATTACAGTTGTGGCACTTCCCGTCCCTTTTGCAAGGGGTTTGGATATCAAAACGGCGGGCGTTGATGGGCGCGGCGGTGTTCCTTGCCCGGTAAAGCGCAGCCTCTACGGTCGGCTCCACTTTGTTCATCCCTATGACGAAAATCACCTTTTTCGGCCCCCAGGTGATGGCGGCCACCCGGTTACCGTTACCGTCAATGTTCACAATCACACCGTCTTCCGAAAGGGCATTGGCGCCGGAAAGAAACACATCCGCTGAAAACGCGCGCAGGTACATCGCGGCCTTTTCTTCCGGATTGTCGGCCAAATCCCTGTCCCATACGTTCAAGGTGCCGCGTTCACGCAGGTACTGGGGAAGACCCATGTCCCGGATGCTCATGGAGCCGCCCCATGTCACACTGCTTCCGTCCGCAATCAGCGCGGACACTTGCACCAGGGCCTGACGGGCGGTCGGGCAATAATAGGCTTCCATGTTTCTGCGCTGCAGGTTCCGGATTATTTTTTCCGCCAGCTTTGCCTGCTGTGCCTCCTGTTTTTCCGCATGTTGCTCCATATTCTTTTTTTTGCTTGTTACTTCCTTAAAAATGAAACCAGGGACGGTGTTTTTCCGTCCCTGGATTGATGTGCTTCCCTAAGGCCTTATTCCATCCAGGCCACGATGTCGCCCTTTCGGACCATGCGGCCTTGCGGCACGCAAGTGTCTATCAGTTTGCCTTCGACAGGTGTCGGAATGTCCTCGTTGCCATAATAGGCTTGCACCACGCCCAGCACGTCACCGGCTTTGTAGGCTTTGCCCGGGGCAGGCGGCATGGAGCGTTCGGCGAAATCAGCCTCCCATATCAGCCGGCCGGCCGCAGGAGCCAGCACCGGTGTGGCTTTCGGATAGGTTTCGCTGATGTAGGCCAGCATTTTCCTGTTGGGGTCCTCCTGAGGCTTCGCCTCCGTCTGGACGCAGACCGCCGCTTTCGCTTTTTCAAGCTCCTCGTTGAAGCGCTTTTTGGCGATGCCGGACTTGTAGTCCCGGTATTGGCGGTCATGCATGGCCAGCTCGAACAGTTCCTCATCATCCTGACCGTACTCCCATCCGTTTTCATCCATTTCCTTGCGATAGCTGTCCAATGCGTCAGGACAGGCATCCTGTGGGTTCCCGTCGTAGAATTCGATCTGCTGCTGCTTGGCCAGCTCCAGAATCTCCGGCGCCAAGGGACCCGGCAGACGGCCGTTCTTTCCGGCTATCATGTTCCAGCTGTCCTTGTCGATTTTGGAGAAGCGCGGCTCCTCATTGGCCATGCAATAGATGTTCATCAAAGCGATGTTCTTGCAATACTGGCTGAAAGGCGTAACCAAGGGAGGATAGCCCAGCTTCGGCCATACGTATTCCACTTCCTGGAACAGCTGCACCAGCAGTTCGTCCAGGGAGACCTCCGCTTTGCCGTGTTTTTTGAGTGCCATATTGATAGCGCCGTGCATACCCGTCAAATCGGACATCATGGATCCCATCATACCGCCGGGAAGACCGCAGCCCACCAAGAGAGAGGTGTTGATCTTGTTCTTCGGATTGATAAAATAGCCCAGGAAGTCATCCATAAACGACTGGGTCATGCGGCGCGCTTCCATGTAGGCGTTCATATTGATGTCTTTCACCATGAATCCGGCATCCTTCAACATGGCCTGAATGGTAATCACATCCGGATGGACCATTCCCCAGGAAAGGGGTTCCATGGCCACGTCAATCACATCGGCGCCGGCTTTGGCCACCTCCAAGGTGGAAGCCACCGACAGTCCCGGGCCGGAATGACCGTGATATTGCACCACAATGTGAGGGTATTTTGTCTTGATTTCATGCACCAGCCTGCCCAAAGTCACCGGACGGCCGACACCGGCCATGTCCTTCAGGGCGATTTCATCGGCGCCGAACTCCACCAGTTTGTCCACAATGTCCATGTAATATTCCACCGTGTGGATTTTCGAATGGGTAATGCTCAAAGCGGCCTGGGAAACCATTCCGGCCTCCTTGGCGTATTTCACGGACAGCTCCAGGTTGCGCACGTCGTTCAATCCGCAGAAGGAGCGCATAATGTCCACACCCTGCGCTTTTTTCACCTTCGGCATCAGCCGGCGCACGTCCGCCGGCACCGGATACATACGCAATCCGTTCAACGCCCTTTCCAGCATATGGGTCTGTATGCCTGCCGCATTAAAAGGCTTTGTCCATTCACGGACCGCCTTGTTGGGATTCTCCCCATAAAGCAGGTTCACCTGTTCAAAGGCGCCACCGTTGGTCTCTATGCGGGAAAAACAACCCATGTCCACAATTACGGGAGCTATCTGCTTCAATTGGTCCACCCGCGGTACATATTTTCCGGAGGACTGCCACATGTCCCGATACACTAAACTTAACTTGATTTCTTTTGCCATTTCTTTAAAATAGAACACTTAAAAAACTTCTTCGCCTAATTTAAACGAAACGCAAAGATACTCATTAATACAACAGGGGAAATCTGCAAAAAAAAATTTTTTTCCACCGTCAGCGGAGGAAAAAAAAGGGAGTGTAAAAAAACCGGGGAGGGAGGCTATTCCTTCCAATAATCCGCCTGGGAAATATACAATGCGTCCGGGTCAAAATGAGGATCCTGCCCCTGTTTCCGCTGCCTTTCGTAGTCTTTTAACGAACGCAACGCTTTGGGTGACAAAAGGAGAATGGCCAGAATATTGATCCAGGCCATGGCCCCCACGCCAAT
>DBVK01000175.1:4877-6070 GCA_002308135.1 Bacteroidales bacterium UBA1266 | reverse complement strand
AAGCGTGAGATGCCGGGACGTATCATTGGTCTGAGTAAAGACAAATACGAGCATCCGGCTTTCCGCCTGGCATTGCAGACGCGTGAGCAGCACATCAAACGCGAACGCGCAACCTCCAACATCTGCACCTCCCAGGCGCTGGTTGCCATCATGAGCGGTTTCTACGCCGCATGGCACGGGGCGGAAGGTATTCACGACATTGCCGCCCATATCCATAAAAAAGCCAAAAAGCTGGCGAAAGAAATGGTGAAATACGGTTACAAACAGCACAACCGCTATTTCTTTGACACCTTGGCGGTCCAATGCCCCGTCAAATCGGAAAAAGTGCTGAAAACAGCGGTGGCGCACGGCATCAATTTCCGCCCGATATGCGAGGAATGCATAGGTATCAGCATTGACGAGACCACCACGCGTGAAGATATCGCCGATATCCTGAAGGTGCTGGCCGAAGCGGCAGGCAAAACCTTTGAGCCTTTCGAATGCGAATGCCATTGCGCTTGCCAGGCGGACGAAAGCATTCCGGAGAACCTGCAGCGCACCAGTCCCTACCTTACGCATCCGGTCTTCCAGCGCTATCATTCCGAAACGGAAATGATGCGTTATATGAAGAAACTGGAGGTGAAGGATTTGTCCTTGAACCGCGCCATGATTCCGCTGGGAAGNNGGAAGCTGCACCATGAAGCTGAATGCAGCCGCGGAAATGCTTCCCCTGAGCTGGCCCATAATGGGTGCGATTCACCCCTTTGTTCCTGAAGACCAGGCGGAAGGATATCTTGAAATGATACATGACATGGAAAACATCCTGTGCGAGATTACGGGTTTTGCGGGTATTTCCTTGCAGCCGAACGCCGGCTCCGCTGGTGAGTACAGCGGTTTGACGGTCATCCGCAATTACCATATCGCCAAAGGTAACGCCCACCGCAATGTGTGTCTGATCCCCGCTTCCGCACACGGCACCAATCCCGCCTCTGCGGCTAAAGCCGGCATGGAGATTATTGTGGTCAACTGTGCCGCCAACGGTGATGTGGATGTGGCTGATCTGAAGGCAAAAGCGGAAGCCAACAAGGACCGTCTTGCCTGCCTGATGATTACATATCCTTCCACCCACGGCATTTTCGAGGAAGCCATTCTGGACATTATCCGTATCATCCATGAAAACGGCGGACTGGTCTACATGGACGGTGCCAATATGA
>DBVK01000175.1:4449-4824 GCA_002308135.1 Bacteroidales bacterium UBA1266 | reverse complement strand
TCACGGTGGCGGCGGCCCCGGAGTGGGTCCCATCGGCGTTTCCGCCGAATTGGTGGATTTCCTGCCCAAACATTCCCAAGTGAAGGTGGGTGGTGAAAAGGGCAATGCCATGAGTGCGGCCCCCTATGGTAGCGCCATGCTGCTTCCCATCACTTACGGCTATCTGAAAATGCTCGGCGCTGAAGGCTTGACGGATGCCACGCGCTACGCCATACTGAACGCCAATTACCTCCGTGCCCGTCTGGAAAAACACTATAAGATATTATATACCGGCACCAACGGCATGTGCGGTCACGAAATGATAGTGGATTTCAGCGCTTTCAGCCTGAAAGTATCCGTTGGGGACGTTGCCAAGCGTTTGATGGACTATGGTTT
>DBVK01000175.1:4233-4385 GCA_002308135.1 Bacteroidales bacterium UBA1266 | reverse complement strand
GAGAGCGAGCCTCTGAGCGAACTGGACAGGCTGTGTGACGCCTTTATCTCCATACGTCAGGAAATACAGGATGTGATGGACGGAAAGTACGACGAGAAGAACAATCCGATCTGCAATGCGCCGCATACCATGCAGGTGGTCTGCGCCGATGA
>DBVK01000175.1:0-4210 GCA_002308135.1 Bacteroidales bacterium UBA1266 | reverse complement strand
TTCCCGCAGCCGCATGACGACAAGTACTGGCCGACCATCAGCAAGATAGACGACGCTTATGGAGACCGTAACCTTCAAGCTGTATGGCCGGCGGAATAATATTTGGGGGAGGGCGGCCTTCGCCCTCCTTTAATCAAAAATAAATGTTAAAATAGTTGAAATAAAAAAAATGTAGCATGAAAAAACTAAGTTTATTCCTCGTTTGTTTGTTTGCCTTGTGCGTCACAACCAAGGCACAGCGTTTTTACGAAGGTTGGGAGAAATACAACCACAACATTGCCTACAGCAACTGGACCATTATGCACAAGGTGACCATTCGCCCTCTTTGCGACCCACAGTCCAAAGGATGGGTCATCAATGTGGTCGGTAACAGCGTGGTGGGAACTGAAGTCAGTGCGCCCACTGGTGGTGACACCAATAAGAATGTCGTGACCTTTGCCTGCGGCGCCGATCCTAACAAAGGCACCGATTCCTGGCTGATTTCCCCTAAAATCACCAATGTGCAGGACGGTGACTATTTGAGTTTCTACATGACCAATTTCTCGGGAAGTGAGAACGGCGGCATACAGGTGCTGATTTCCAACTCCACCTCAAGCATCGACACTTCCACATTCGTGGTGCTGGAAGATTTCCCGGAATACCGTTCGAACAGATGGTCCTCTTTCTCCTATTCCTTGGCTGACTATGTGGGTCAGGACATATATATCGCCTTCCGTGCCCTCTACCGTCCGAAATCCACCTTGGAATACGGCAGTGTTTTCGGCATTGACCAAATCCGTGTGGGTGATGTGACCGAATACGATATGGAGTTTGTGGAGATGCTTTCCCCGGAAGTGCCCATGCAGAATGTGGATACGGCTGTCCCCATGACGGTGGTTGTTCGCAACAGGGGGCACAAAGTGGAGTCTTTCGACATGTGGTACCTGAAATCCTCTGACATTGCCAGCTGGAGAGACCGCTACGCTTTTGCGAAGAACTTGAAAGTCAACAGGACTCTCAATACCTTGGACACTATGCACATTACCTTCCCCACTGGTTTGCACTTCCGTTTGGGAAGCCGCGACACCCTTATCGCGTGGGTGGATATCCCCAACGATCTGGACCGTTCCAACGACACCATGCCGGTTACCATCGCCGATAACGTCAGGCCTGCCGGTGTGCCTTATGTCAACAGCTTTGACTCTGCAGCGGATATTTCCGGTATACGTGTTTTCAACATCCGTAAGGACCGTTCCACTTGGAAGGATGTCAAAACGGTGTTTTACTCCCGTAGGGGGGAAGGCTGCATGGAATATGCCGGTAACAACAACTATGACGCGAACGACTGGTTTTTCACCAAAATGATTTATTTCGGAGACGCCAAGATGTATGAATTGTCATTTTGGTACGCCACTTCCGATCCCCAATACCCTCAGAAGATTACTGCCGCCTGGTCGTATCAGCAGAAATACCAATCCCTGATGTGGGAACTCAACTGGCAGGATAGTATCGTCAATGAAGCCGGTGTGGAAGACCCTGATCATAACCGCGGCTACCTGCAGGGTACCGCCCGTTTCAAGGTGGAAAAACCGGGTTACTATTACATTGGTTTCCATTGCACCAGCCCTGCTTCCGAAGCCAAAGCCTATATTGACGACATTGATGTCCATTTGGCTGTGGATGTGGTGGAGCCTGCGGAAGACCGTTCGGTGTCAGTTTATCCGAATCCCGCCCAGGACCAGCTGCATGTCGCGGCTGAAAACGCTTTGCAGCAGGTGGAGATCTACAACACCGTCGGTCAGAGGGTGTACAAACAGGCCGCTGCTGACAATCAGGTGGAAATCAGTACCCGCGCTTTCGCCAACGGGCTGTATCTGGTCAAAGTGTACACGGAAAAAGGCTATTCGACCAAGAAAATCAACATTGTTCATTAAACAGGCAAATGTTTAACCCAAAATAAAGAAAAACGCCATGAAAAAATTAGTTTCAATGCTGTGCGTGATGGCCTTGTTCGCCATCAGCGCGCAGGCCCAGACAGGCAACCCCCAATTGGACAAGCTCTTCCGTGTGCTGTTCACCCAGCAGCGCGGCACCCATGTGCAGAAAGCTGCCACGGACTCCCTGCTGACCTCCTATGCCATCCATGAGGCCAATCAGGAGCGCGACTACTTTACGCAAAGCCTGTACGAATATCAGGAAAACGCCTCCTACCTGCATACGTCCACCGACTACCAGTACCTGGTAAATGGACGTCTGATGGAAAGCGGCACTTTGGACGATCACGGGGACACCCTTGCCAAAACGGTGTGTTCCTATGACGACAGCGCGAAAATCATGCAGATGGAAACCTATGTCTATGAAGAGCAGGATGCTGCGCTGGCAAATAGAACGGTTTTCTATGGTGTGAAAGACATCGCCGTGAACGTGGATATCTCTGTGGGCAGCTTCATTGACGGCTTGAACTTCTGCGACTCCATGCTGATGGTGATGTACGAAATGGACACTATGGAAATCAAGGGAGTGTACGCTTACGACAGCCTTTCCAAATATCCGAAAGGACTGACCATCAATACGGAATATTTCTTTATAGAAGTGGCCATCATGATTGATTTCACCTACACCGACACCCTGCTCACTGCCGTCAAGGCCTCCATGCTGATGTCCGCATTCCCTGGGCCGATGGATGTGATGACCTACGCTTTCACTTACAATGAAAAAGGACAGGTTTTGGAGTCGGAGATGACGCTTTTACCGAACGACTACAATGTGGATTTGGAGTCTTTGGTGGGTGGCAGCAACAAAACGGTGTATACCTACCGCAACGACAAAACCCATTCCATATCCTACTATTCCTACGACAATTCCGATACGGTTAACGGCCCCAAATATGAGTTGGACACCCGTGAGTACTACACCTATCAGGCCAGCGGGGATGTGGACACGGTCTACACCTACAGCTTCGGAGAACTTGGCGCCGGCGTGGGGGACATTGCCACGCTGAAAGTCCGCATCAGCCCGAATCCGGTGAAAGACATGCTGCAGTTGAGCGGTCTGGAAAGTGAAACGGAAGTGGGTGTTTACACTGCCGATGGCAAGAAAGCGCTTAGCACCCGTGTGCAAGCCGGTGAAAGCTCGCTTTCCATGCGGAGTCTTCCCAATGGGGTGTATTTTATCCGCCTGCAGAGCAAAGACGGTATTGCTGTCAAACAGATAGTCAAACAGTAAAAAAAGACAAAACCATATATGGCAATCGAGCTGATAGGAAAACTGATACAACTGCTTCCGCCGCAAAGCGGCACCAGCCAGCGCGGCAATTGGAGCAAACAAGAGTTTGTCATAGAGACCAGCGAGCAGTATCCGAAAAAAGTCTGTATTTCCGCATGGAACGACAATGCTTCCAAAGTGGCGCAGATTCCGGTGGGTACGGCCATAAAAGCGGCGGTGAACATAGAGTCCCGCGAGTATAATGGCAAATGGTACACCGATGTCCGTATGTGGAATGTTGAAGTGGAGCAAGCATCGGTTATGGATCCTGTATATCCGGATACGCAATATTCCGATATGCCTCCTATGGATTCCGCCCCGTCCATTCCATCCGCGCCTTTGTCGGCCTACGGTCCGGAGGAGGGGGATGACCTCCCGTTTTAACTGAAAATCGTTAGAGGGTGTCTCAAATGTGATGAAGACACCCTCTTTTGGTTCGTCCAGCACGAACGCGGAACTTGGTATCCGGAATCCGTTTGTAAACAATAACACTCCCAAATACAAATCAATACCCTCACACCCTCACATCTTCACATCTTCACCTCTTCACAAATCCTCCCACCTGACAAAAAAGACGCAATCGACGATGCGGGCGAAAGCAGAGCCAAGCTTGCTTGGGCTATGCTGAGCTGCGAGGAGAAAAAGATGCGAAGCATCTTAACTTACAGCATCGTTTTTTCGCCGCAGCCATGCTATGGAAGACGGATTTTTTCCTTTACGCCGCCAGAATCCACCCACCGCTACCCACATTTCTTAAACACCTTAACACAAATCCTCCCACCTGACAAAAAAGACGCAATACATTGCATCCCTACACTGTCCGATGATTGGCGGAGGCTAAGACGAACCGCTTACTAACAGGCATTCGTGTTTTTTTTTGTTGAAATTTATCGGTCATTGCAGGAAAGGTAAACGGAAAACGTGTACCTTTGCAGTGTGAGTTCTGTCGGATTCACCGGACAATACT
>DBVK01000032.1:13292-13510 GCA_002308135.1 Bacteroidales bacterium UBA1266 | reverse complement strand
TTTTTTTGTCAGGTGTGAGGATTTGTTAGGATGTCAATATGTGATGGGGGGGGTAAACAGGTTGTTTTTTGTACAATATTTTGGCTGGTTTTGCGTTAAAATTTGATGTGTTTTGGTGAATAGGCTTTTTGTGGGATTGGAGACGGATCCTGCCTTTACAAATCAAAAAAAAAGAAAAATGATGAAGCAGAAGAATATGATAATAGCCATAGCGGCCG
>DBVK01000032.1:9467-13282 GCA_002308135.1 Bacteroidales bacterium UBA1266 | reverse complement strand
ATCGCACTGATTACCGGATTTTTGGCGGTAGCCAATAATATCGGCATTTGGGCAATCCCCGAACTGTGGTCGCAGATTTTTGCCGCTTGCATGGGTGCCATCGTTGTGGGCGTGGTGACGCTGGTGCTGATGCGCGGCCAGCGTGCCAGCGAGGAAGAGAAGGAGAAGAGCATCCGCTTGCACGAGAACAAGGTGGAAGCCTATTCGCGCTTTGTCGGCAAGATGTACAAACTGCTGGCTGACGACAAGATGTCCTGCGATGACTTCCTCAGCTTGCGTACCGAAGTTTTCGGCTCACTTATCTTCTACCTTAGTGACGACAATCTCGGGCACCTGCTGCACGAGCTTAGCGGTGTCAGTAACATCCATGACGGCGAGGAAATGGTTAAGGTTTTCGCCCGTATCACCAATATCTTGCAGGACGACCTCGATGGTTCGCCCTACCAGCCCGACAAGAAGGAGCGCATCCTTGTCAGTCTCTGGCACCAGTTCAGCCATATCACCGCCTGCCGCCATAACCAACAGTAAGAATTGTTTAACTCAAAATAACTAATCATAATGAAGAAGGTGTTGTTTGTCGTGGGTTCCATGCGGGAGCGGTCATTCAACAAGCAGTTGGCCAAGGTGGCCGAAGGGATGATTGCCGACAAGTGCAAGGTGGAATACCTTGATTACAAGGATTTGCCAACAATGAACCAAGACTTGGAAATGCCGGTGCCGCCCAGCGTGGCGCGGGTGCGCAAGGAGGTGGTGGAGGCCGATGCGCTGTGGATATTCACACCGGAGTACAACTTCAGTTACCCGGGCTTGTTGAAGAATCTCTTGGATTGGCTGTCGCGCCCGATGGACATGAGCAACTTCCAGAACCCTTCCGCCGCCCTCGGCAAGAAGGTCGCCATCAGCGGTGCCGGTGGCAAGAACATGACACAGAGCTGCCGCGCCAAGCTTGCCGAGCTGCTCGACTCCATGAAGATGGAGATTATGCACGAGCCGCAGACGGGTATTGCCCTTGGTATAGAAGCCTGGACCAAAGGCGAGTTCGCCCTCACTGACGAACAGCGTGCCACGCTCCAGCAGCAGGCCGATGCCTTCTGCACTTTCATTAACAAATAGGCTGCCTTTATGAAATGAAAACATCTGTATACCTGAAAACGTTGGCTTTTGCCCTTGCATTAAGTGTGACCTGTGTGGCTTGCCGTAAGTCTGGGACGGATACGAGTAAGCCCGTTGATGATACCGGTGAATATACGCAGTTGGTGAATGGCGGTTTTGAAGAATGGGAAGGCAGCGGTAAAGAGACAGAGCCGGTGCAATGGAACTCCTATGTGTCAGGAACGGGAGAGGGGATTGCCTATACGGCGGGTCGCGTACAGCAGATTGCCCCTTCCAACGACACTCGCCCCGGTAGCGAGGGCGTTTCAAGTGTTTGCATATATACTCGTTCCGTGTTAGGTGTGGTAGCGAATGGCAACTTGACTATCGGACAGGTGCACATGGGTAGTACAACAGCTGCCGACAAGTCAAATTACAATTTTTCCCAAATCAACCATGCGGATTATTGTCAGCGGTTGACCGCCAAGCCGGATTCCATCCGTTTCTGGGCGAAGTTCACCTGTCCGGACGCCCAGCAATATGCCCGTATGAGTGCGCTTGTCCACGATGCGTATCCGGTCAGGGATCCGTATATCCAGGAGGATTTGCCGCATATTGTGGCGAAAGCCGCTTGTGAGTTTCAGACAGGAACAGGAGAATGGAAATGCTATACTGTGCCGTTTGAAGACGTGTATCCTGAACTGTCCCCGAAGTATATTCTCCTGACGTTTACCACAAACAAGATTCCGGGGAAAGGAAGCAAGAACGACAAATTGTATGTAGACGACGTTTCACTGGTCTATAACAAAAGGTAGTTTACCAAGCCACGCATCCGCCGATATTCAGGAAGGCGGGAGCGTAGCCTATTTCTGCGTTTGCTCCCCAGTGATCGGTGAACCAGTAGCGTACACCTGCCAGTATGCCCAACATAGGGCCGCCCACCTTTTCCTTTTGGCCCCATCCTAAGGTTTTGGCCATGGCGATGGCGTCCGCATCCCCGCTCCAGCTGTTGTCGCTTTCGGCAATGCCCCATCCTAACAAAACAACGGCATACATGTCCATGCGGCTGGGGATGGGTTGATAATATCCGGCAACCCGCAGTGCAAGAATGCCTTCCGACACTTCGGAAAGCAATTCGGCTTTGCCGTATTGTGTAAGGGTGGATGCTCCTGTGTATCCGGCTGTTATACCTGTCCCGACAGAAAGCCCGCTGACATTGAAGGCATCGGTCAGGAGAGCGTATTCGTAGGAGAGCATAAGCGGCGGAAAATGATGGTCATAGGAACGCCCGTAATACAGATTGCCGAAACCGGCGGTGGCTTCCACCAGGGATTTGCCTCTTCCGCTTTGCGCCTTGAGCGGCAGCAATGCGATGGACAGAAGTGAAACCAGCAGATATAAGCGTTTCATGCCTTTCAATTTGAAAGGCAAAAGTACGTAAAGCGGATACAGCGCGGCGGAAAAACAGGACGTTTTTTTTCACCCTTAAAAGTGTATAAGTGTTTTTGTGGATTGGCGGCGGTTGGTGTTGGTTTTTTCGTTACCTTTGTCGTAATTGGCAGAAAAAAGTAAATGTTTTATTTATAGCGGATAGCATATGAAAAAGAGAGCATTCTGGCTGTTTCTGGTACATTTTTTCAGTTTTTTGCCGCTTATGGGGCAGCAAGGGACAACGGCAAAATACAGCACGGGGGAATTGTATTCCCTGTTTTGTAACCCGCCCATGCAGTACCGCCCTATGGTGCGCTGGTGGTGGAACGGGGACAAGGTCAATCCGCAGGAGCTGGTCAGGGAGTTGCATGTGCTGAAGGATGCCGGTATTGGCGGTGTGGAAATCAATCCGATAGAGTTCCCTACGCATGGGGATCCCGATATGGGGGTTCCAGCCTTGGAATGGCTCTCGGATGCGTGGATTGACGTATTGAAAACCGTGTTGGACAGCGCCAAGGCGCTTGGCATGACCACCGATTTGATTGTCGGGTCGGGATGGCCTTACGGTGGGGAATACCTTCCGGAGGCGGACAGGGCTAAAATCCTGGTCAATTGCACCCGGCGGATAACAGGCCCCATGAAACTGGAATTGTCCAGGGATGCGCTGTACGCTATGGCGGATCCGAAAATATCCTCGGCTTTTATGGGAAGAAAAATGGATTTGAAGCGGCTGGTTTTGGTGAAAACCCCGTGCTCGGATATAAATGAAGTCATTGATTTAATGCCGTATGAGAAAAACGGTTCGTTTTACTATCCCCTTCCCCCGGGCGATTACACCCTTTCGGCTTTGGTGCAGGTAAGCGGATTCATGAAGGTGATAGACGGTGCTTTAGGTGCGGACGGGCCGGTGCTGGACCATTACAGCGCGGATGCCGTGCTGCGCTACCTGTTGCGCATGTCTTCCGCTATCGAAGGGCGTATGGGGGCGGTTCGCCGCTACTTGCGCGCCTTTTTCACCGACAGCATGGAGTTGGAGGGGGCTAACTGGACAGATGACATGGCAGCCGAATTCAAAGCGCGCCGCGGCTATGACATAATGCCATACCTTCCTTTCCTGCTGTTTGAAGGCGGAAAAATGGGGAACGTTTCTTCGTATGCGCCTCCTATCAAGGTGAGCGATTCGCTACAGCATATCATCGAGCGTGTCCGCTACGATTTTGAGACCACAAAGGCGGAACTGCTTTCCGAGCGCTTCTTTCAGGTGTTTGACCGTTGGGCGGATTCTTTGGGTG
>DBVK01000032.1:0-9440 GCA_002308135.1 Bacteroidales bacterium UBA1266 | reverse complement strand
CAGGGGCTTCTTCCCTTTGGAGAGCAGCCTGTGCGTGGATATCCCGGAAGGGGAATCGTGGACAACCAACTACTTGAAGCACAAACCCGGAGAGGAAATGTCCGAAGCCGATTACCGTCGGGGTCGCGCGTATACGATGATTAACAAATACGTTTCTTCGGCGGCGCATTTGAATGGAAAGCATGTTGTCAGCTGTGAGGAGATGACCAATACCTATAGGGTGTTCAATATGACGCTTCAGGAATTGAAGCTGGGCGGGGACCAGACCGTATGCAGCGGCATTACCGGCACTGTCTTCCACGGTTTCAATTACATGCCGCAGAATGCGCCATTCCCCGGCTGGATACGTTATGGAGCCTATTACAACGAGAACAATCCATGGTGGCCTTATTTCCATCATTACACGGATTACAAGGCGCGATTGTATTCGGTGCTTCAAAATTGCGAAAATGTGGCGGATATTGCCATTCTGACCCCGACCGCCGACATGTGGGGGAAGATGGGGATGCAGAACGAGCCTTTCCCGTCGGTGATGTATGCCCCTTACCAAACGCTGGTATGGGAGGCTATGGTGAAAAACGGCGCATCCTGCGATTATGTGTCGGAGCGGATTTTACGGGAGGCGAAAATGGAGAAGGGGAAACTCTGTTACGGCAGCAGAAAATACAGCACCTTGTTTCTGATCCATGTGGAAAGCCTTTCCGCTGAAGCGGCGGCGCAGTTGGAGCGTTTTGCGGCTTCCGGCGGACGCATTGTTTGTGTGGAGAAGGAACCGGCCTATGCCTTGGGTATGCATACCGATAACGCGGCGGAGGACGCCAAGGTGGCGGCGTGCATGGAGACGATACGCAAGAAATACGCGAACCGCTACCTCTTTGTGCACAAGCCGGATACGAATTACATCGCCTGGTATCGCGATCTGCAGGAACGTTACCGTCTGCCTCACGCGATGACAATTTCCGAACCTGACCCCTATGTCATGCAGGTGCATTACCGTACTGCTGACGGCAACGATGTGTTCTTCGTCACCAACGGGCACCGTTATCGTCAATATACGGCGGAGCTGCGTTTTGACCCTTCCGTGACCAAAGGGAAGACCATGTACCAATGGAATCCGGAGACCGGTGAGCGTCAGGAGGTTTCCTTCCCTTGTCGCATGGAACCCGCTTCCTCCCTGCTGCTGGTCTTTGAAAAAAAGGCCAAAGAGGTTAAGGCGGCGGAAAGCTTGCTACAGGAGGATTCCGCTGATTGGCGGCAGCTGAAGGGATGGGAGCTGGAAATGAGGCATTGCCGTGAAAACAAGGTTCGCACGTTTTCATTGGATACGCTGACGGATATCCGTCTTCTGGATTCGGGATTTGCCGGGACGCTGGTGTACCGTTGTTCCGTAAAGGCGCCACGGTTCGGACAGCTTTTTTTGGATTTGGGGCGAGTGGAAGGTGTCTCCGAGTGCTATGCCAACGGACAGAAGGTGGGCGAAAAATGGTATGGCAGCCATGTGTATGCTATTCCCGCTTCCATGGTGCGCGCTGGCGAGAACGCTATTGAAATCCGCGTGGTCACGACCTTGGGAAATTACATGAAGACGCTGACGGACAACGAGGTGGCACAGTATTGGACCAACAAAGGCACCAAAAACCAGCCGCTGCAGCCGCTGGGATTGTTCGGTCCGGTACGCGTGAGCACCGTTGAAAAGTAAAAGCTGGGAAACAACGGTTTGGTAATGATTTTTTTTGTATCTTTGCAAGACTAGTAAAATGCGAGAAGACCGATGCCAACGTACAAGATTTTATATGTGAATCAAGAGATTACACCGTATGTGGAAGACACCTACATCTCTACTATCGGACGGTTTCTGCCACAATCGGTTCAAGAAAGCGGTATAGACATTCGCACTTTTATGCCCCGCTACGGTTTGGTGAGCGAGCGTCGCAACCAACTGCATGAAGTGATACGCTTGTCCGGACAGAATATCATTATCCGGGACAACGACCACCCGCTGATTATCAAAGTAGCGTCCATTCCGTCAGTACGGATGCAGACGTATTTCATAGACAACGAGAACTATTTCCATCGTAAAAGCATTCTGTCGGATCCCAAGACGGGGAAATTCCATGCGGACAATGACGAACGGGCGATCTTTTTTGCCAAAGGCGTGCTGGAGACTGTCAAGAACCTGGGCTGGAGCCCGGACATCATCCATTGCAACGGATGGCTTTCCTGCCTTTTGCCCTTGTATGTGAAGAAAGTCTACATGGACAATCCGCTCTTCGCTTTTTCCAAGGTGATATATTCTGTGTACAACGATCATTTTCCTAAGGAGCTGAACCGTTCGTTTGTGCCTAAATTGAAATCGACCAATGTGCCTGCCAAAGAGGCTGCATTGTATAAGAAAGCCACCTTTGCCTCCTCCACCAAACTGGCCATTGACTATTCGGATGCGGTGGTCATAGGCCACGAAGAGGTGCTTCCGGAAATCAAGGACTATGTGTTCTCCTCCGGGAAGCTGCACATGGTTCATCCGCAAGAGGATTTTGTTCCGGATTATGTGGCTTTGTACGAAAAAATTCTGGAATCCTAACATTCGCCCATGTTGAAGAAACGTTTTTTCCGCTTGTTGGGGATAGCGCTTATCCTCCTGACAGCCTGCAAGAAGGAGGGCAATGATGTTGGCGGCAGCCTGCAGCAGTACAATGCCGTATATACGGACACCTTGAGCGATATCCAGGTGTTTGCCATTGCTGAAGACTCTATACGGACCAGCAAAATGAGCGCAGAAATCTTCGGTTGGGTGGATGATCCGGTGTTCGGTACGGTGCGTGCCGATTTGCTGATACAGTTCCGGCTTTCGGCCAATGCGGTGGATTTTGGCGCGGGCGCTGCGCTGGATTCCGTGGTGCTTTCGCTTCCGTATGCGGGCTATTTCGGAGACACCGCCAATCGTTTGACGGTTGGTGTGTATGAGCTGGACGAATCCATGCACAAGGATTCCCTGTATTATTCCACGACGCAATTGGCCGTACAGCAGCAGAATCTAGCGGAAAACACCCCTTGCCTTTTGGAAGTGCGACCCATGACCGCTGTTGTGGTGACGGGCGAGTCGCAGAACCCCCAGCTGCGCATTCCGCTTCAGAAAAGCTATTTCACCCAAAAGGTGATGGACAAGTCCGGTTCCGAAGAGCTTTCCGACAACGCGCATTTTCTGCAATATTTCAAAGGTTTGATGCTCAAGGTTGAACAAAAAGAAAACGGGGGGTGTCTGGCGTATCTGGATGTGCTGAACACCTTGACGACAGTAACCTTCCATTACCATAACAATGACCACGACAGTCTGACGTTCCAATTGGTTTCCAATGACTCTTCAGTATATTACGCCCGCATTTCCCATCAGGGTTATGCCGATGCGGAAGCCGACTTGCGCAAGCAGGTCGTGGACAAGAACTATACCGATGCGGAAACGTCTGTTTATGTGCAGGCATCCGGAGGCATCAAGACACAGCTTCGTTTCCCGACGCTGAAATCCCGTTTTGGAGGCCGTCGTGTTGCCGTACACAAGGCGGAGCTGCTGCTGTCGCCCGAGGATGTGCCCGGAGGCTACCAGCCTTATTTCCGCCCGTCGTCGCTGAGCATGTACTACAAACAGGACTCCCTCTCCTCAAAATCGTATTTTCTTCCGGATTACCTGCATCTCGGCACCGAGTATTTCGGAGGCGGCTATCGCGCGGAGGATTCGCTGTACCGCTTCCTGCTTACGGAGTATGTGCAGTATGTGCTGATGGACAAGCTGGAGGTGTCGTACCCTATATACCTGATAGTGAACGGTGCCGCCACGCAAGCCACGCGCGTCAAACTCAAGGGGCCTGCCCATGCTGACAGGCAGCGACGGATGAGGTTGATAGTAACATATTCATATATAAACTGATAAATTAACTCAAACTATAATTCATAACTAAAAACCAAAATCAAGATGAAAAAAGGATGCTTATTACTCGCAGTAGCCTGTATGTTATTCACTGTCAGCTGTAAAAAAGACGTGTCCATCACTTTCTCCTCCGACAATATCGTGGTCGGTTTGGGCGGAAGCAACGCGGATTTGATCAAATACGCCAAGGCTTCCGACGGATCCACCATTTCGGTGTCTGGTGTGGATTTTGAAAAAATCGGCGAACAGACTGCCACATTCAAAGCCGGGGAAACTTCGGTGGACAAAACCGTGAGGGTTTCCGCCGCCCGTCTGGCCGGAACCTACCGTTTCCACGTGTATGACAGTGCCGGCACCACAGAACTGACCCAGGGCAATGGTTGGAGAATGGAAATCACGGCAGGCGCAGCCTACAATGAAATTTACATTCCGGCCAGTGTCAACGGCAATCCCATTTTTGAAGATATTGACTACCTGACGGTCACTTTCAACAATGGAACTGGCAAAATCGCGAACTATGTCGGAGATTATAAATTTGTCAACGGTTCCGGTTATACAATCAAATTCCAAAACATCACCTACGGTAAGAACAGTGAAGGATTGTATGCCATTAAAGGATTTACATTGAAGCTTGTCAAATCGGGCTACAATGATTTTTACGAACAGGTGCGTTTTGACAAGGAGGAAGACGCGGAAGAAGAAGAATAGTCCTGAACTTCCAAAAATGCCAAAAAGGAAAAAGGACGGCTCAAGCCGTCCTTTTCCCGTATATTCGTTTATGCGTTCAAGTGTTTACCGCACGATAAATTTACAGTGAACGCTTCGGTTGCCGTCATCGGCTTTCAGCAGGTAGAGGCCTGCGGGAAGCTTTGCTATGGAAAGGGTGGGGGAATAGGCCCCTTGGTACAGCAGCTGGCCGGAAAGGCTGCACACCTGCAGGCGGGTGGTGTTTTCCCGCATGGATTCCGGCAGTGTGATATGCAGTTGGTCTTCTGCAGGATTGGGGAACACGCGCAGCGTTTGTCCCACAGCGCTTAGGTCGGGGGTGCAGGCCGGACTCCAGGCTTTGCCCACGTACGGCCGTATCATGGGTGTTCCGCACAAAAAACTGCTATGCCATTTGTTTCCGCTGAAATAACGGACGTTTTCGCTATGATTGGTGTTCTGGTCAAAACCCACGTTGAGGAAGTTTTTGCCAGAAAGCTGGTAGCCCACATAAAAAGTTCCCTGCAGGGCGACAGGCTGGTCAAGGTAGAACAGCTGGAAGTCGTAAAGCGCGTTCCCGAACTCCTGGGAAACGCTTTGGCTGTATAGCAGATCGCCGGGCATGTCATTTTTGTCGTTCCAGATGCTGAGGGTGAAGTCGAAGTTGTTGGCGTCGTCCAGCACATGGTTGATGTACATCCCCACCGCCCGCAAGGTGTCGGCTTTGCCCATATGGAATTTCAGCGCCATAGCGGTGTTGTAGGTGTCCACGTCCACCACGGTGTACCCCGCTTCCGGTGTGCCGTCATCGTAAGCGAAATAATTACGGAAGGCCTGTACGAAAACGGCGGTGTCGTTGGAAGGGTTGAGGTCTCCGCTTCCCGCTTCCCTGTGGATATGCAGTATGCGGAAATCCACCGTGTCCGCGTTTGAGCTCAGGCTGACATTGCGCAAGTCGGGACGGGCGTGGGGCGCATAAGGCTGGAATCCGCCGGAACGCAGCGGATAAATGTTATAGGAGCCCCCGTCATAGGAACCCACGCTTTGCCCTTCCGGATTGGTGATGCGGTAGGTATAGCTGGCGTTTTTGGTCACATTGGACAAATTGAGCAGGTGCACCTCAAAGGAGGGTTTCAGCTCCGAAGCCTGGAAGTGGCTCCAAGGCATGGCGGTGTAGGTCTGCAGCAGCCCTCCCGGATTCTCCGCCAGGGTAATGTCGTCAATAAAGGTGTCTTTGCAGGAACGTCCCCGGTCTAAACGGATGTAGTCAAGGTTCCAAAAGTCCACATTGCCGGCCCAGGTGGGGTTTTCCTTGGAGAATTCCAAGGAAGCCAGGTTGCGGAAGCGGAATTGAAAACCCGGATTAAAGAAATTGCTGTCCGTCAAGGGAATCATCACCTGTCGGAAGCACATGCTGGTATCCAGATGGTAGGTGGAGACAAATGTTTCCAAACGCATGCCGCCGGTAGACCATACGGGAGTCCATACGGTTTCCGGAATTTTGTGCAGGGAGTCTTCCGTGAATACGGAATCACCGCTATAAAAGCCGAATTCCAAAATCAGGGAGTCCGAGGCTTCGGGGGCGTCCCCCAACCCTTCCCAGGGATGGTTGCGCAAACCGCCTCCGGGCTGGTAAAAGAAACTGAAATATAGCGAGTCGGCGGCAGTCAGGGCGCGTGCGATGGGATGGAAAAGGGAATCTGTACGTATAGGTCTGGATGTCAGGGTGTCGGCGGGGAAGGCGGTGGTTTTCCCTTGAGGGTAAACCCTTCCTGTTGCGTCTACGGCATCCAATGTGGCCACCCCAATCGAAGGCGCTCTGTGTGCGAAATGCTGGTTGACGAAAGCGCTGCGGTCCGTCCATCGTGCCGTGTCCGGATAACCGCAGGCGCCGGAAAAATCTTCCATAAACGGAAGTTGCAGGGGGCTGAGGTTTGGCGTTTCCCCGCTTTTCTGCTGAAAGGCAGGCACCATCTTTTTCAGTTGCGGATTGTAAGGCATCCGAAGCAGCTGCTCCTGCGCTTCAGCGCGGTAAATCCAAGGGCAGAGCAGCAGGCATAGCCCAAAGAGATTTCGTGTGAGGTTTTTCATATAAGCCATTGTTAGTAACAATATCAACGCAGACGTTGTCCGTTTATTGCCGTAGGCGTACCCGCTTGCGGGATTTTATCAGGGCTGCAGCAGTTCCCAAAGTTTTGCTGCGCTTTGGTCCCATGAGAAGAGGGAGAGCCTTTCCTCGCCTTTTCGCACCAGTTCCTGAACCTTTTCCGGACAGGTGAACAGGCTTTCCATGGCGGCGGCGATGCCTGGGATATCCTGCGGATCCACAAGCAAAGCGGCATCTCCGGCCACTTCCGGCATGGCGGTGGTTTTGGCGGTGATTACCGGGGTGTGGGTGGCGAAGGCTTCCAGAATGGGGACTCCAAAGCCCTCAAAGGAAGAGACGTAAAGCAGTCCGGCCGCTGATGCGAGTATGCGGTTGAGTTCGGATGTGGGGATGTAATCGGTGAATACCACGTCTTCCGAAAAATCCATGTGCCGTCTGCATTGCTCCATGGCACGCGTCCAATGGCGCCTGGATCCGGCAAAAAGCAGTACGGCATCGTGGCCGCGTTTGCGGAAGCTGTCGTAGGCCTTNNAATTGAGTTGGTTGATGATGTTTTTGCGTGCATTGATGGTGCCCACAAACACGAAAAACGGGCGACCTCCGGTCCATGCCTTCCGTATGCTGTCCGCTTCCTCCCGGCTGACGGGGAAGAAATCCTCGGCGGCGGCGTTGCCTATCACTTTGATTTTCTCTTCCGGGATATGATAGGTTTGGGCAATGTCCTGACGGCAAAATTCGGAAACGGTGGCCAGTGTGTCGGCTTTCTTTGCGAATTTCGGGAAATAATGCCGGTAGTACAGGCGGTGTGAAAGCCGCAGAAAATTAGGGAAATGCTCGAAATTGATATCGTGAATGATATTGACGGTGCGTACGGGGCTGTGCAGGCAGAGGAAGCCGTCCGGTGAAAAAAACACATCAATGTTTTCCTTCCGCAGGGCTTTTTTCAGACTGACTTCAAAAAACCAGCACCATAGCAGGGGATGACGCGCCTGGGGCGAGAGCGCCACTGTCCGCACATTGGGGCCGAAAACGAATTCCTCCAAGCACGGACGGTCATGGAAAAACACAAACTCATGCTCCGGATGCCCCTTTACCATACGTCGGACGATTTCGTAGGTGTACCATGCGATGCCGTCCATTTTCCCTTTGACAAACAAGCGGGCGTTGATACCTATGCGCATGCGTCGTCTCCATTTTTTTCTCCCGAAGGGAGTTTTTTCAGTAATAGAGCGGAACCTTCTTTGTTGACAATGAGCTCCAGGTTTTCTCCTGCTTGGATGCTTCCGCTGATGATTTCGTCCGAGAGCAGGTCCTCCACATAGCGTTGGATGGCACGCTTCAGCGGACGGGCNNATATTGTGCGTTCCAGCCGTTGTCCACGAGGAAATTCTTGCTTTCTTCGGTAAGCCGCAGGCGGATATTCATGTCTGCCAGGCGTTTCATTACATGGGTCAGCTCGTTTTCAATGATTTGGTGGATGGAGGCCCTTTCCAGCGGATTGAACACGATGATATCGTCTATACGGTTGAGGAATTCGGGCGCGAATTGTTTGCGCACCGCATTTTCCACCACTTTGCGGCTGTTCTCGTTTTGGGATTCTCTTCGCGCTTCCGTGCTGAATCCGACACCGGTTCCGAACTCGCTCAACTGCCGGCTTCCCACGTTGGAGGTCATAATCAGTATGGTGTTCTTGAAATCCACTTTCCTTCCCAGGCCGTCGGTCAGCTGTCCGTCGTCAAACACTTGGAGCAGCAGGTTATAGATGTCCGTATGCGCTTTCTCGATTTCGTCCAGTAGCACGATGGAATAGGGCTTGCGCCTCACTTTTTCCGTCAGTTGGCCGCCTTCCTCATAGCCCACATAGCCGGGAGGCGCTCCCACCAGGCGGGATACGGTGAATTTTTCCATGTATTCGCTCATGTCGATGCGGATCATGGCGTCGGCGCTGTCGAAAAGATATTCGGATAGCACCTTGGCCAGATAGGTTTTCCCCACTCCCGTCGGGCCGAGGAAAATAAAGGTCGCGATGGGTTTGTTCGGGTCTTTGAGGCCGGTTTTGTTCCGGCGGATTGCCTTGCAGATTTTCTGCACCGCCTCGTCCTGCCCGATAACCTTGGCCTTGATGTCCTCCTCCATCGTGGCCAGTTTGTTGTTCTCCTCCTTGGAGATGCGCTTTGCCGGCACGCCGGTGATCATGGCGACCACATCCGCCACCACGTTTTCGTCCACAATCTGGCGGTGCTTGCGGATCTCCTCGTCCCAGGCCTTTTTGCGCTCCTGCAGTTTCGCTTCAAGCATTTTGGACTGGTCGCGGAATTTGGCGGCCTCTTCATAGGATTGCTGGCGAATGGCCTGTTTCTTCTGCTCGGAGAGTTCCTCCAGCTGCTTTTCCATGCGGGTGATCTCTTCCGGCACGTCCATGTGGTGTATGTGCACACGGGCGCCGGCCTCGTCCATGGCGTCAATGGCCTTGTCCGGCAGACAGCGGTCGGATAAATAACGCTGGGTCAGGTAAACGCAGGCCTTGATGGCTTCGTCCGTATACGTCACCAAATGATGGTCCTCGTATTTCTCCTTGATGTTCTGCAGGATTTCTATGGTTTCCTCCGGGGAGGTCGGTTCAATCAGCACTTTTTGGAAACGGCGTTCCAGCGCGCCGTCGGTCTCAATGTTCTTGCGGTATTCGTCCAGCGTGGTGGATCCGAT
>DBVK01000135.1:431-16200 GCA_002308135.1 Bacteroidales bacterium UBA1266 | reverse complement strand
GCTGCCTGCTTCCGGGTTTTTTAAATAAAGTAAGGCGGCATATTCTATTTTTGTTTATTTTTGTACTTTCAAACAATGCAGTAATGGTTCCGGTCTTTTTCCGCAAATGTTTTTTTATCAGCCTGCTGTGCTTGCTGTTAGGAAACCCCAAGCCAATGGCGCAGGAAATTTCCGAAGTGTCGGAAACGCCTCCTTTTGTGGAGAATCGGGGGCAATGGGATGATGCGGTGCGCTACCGTTCGGAGTTTCGTGGCGGCGTCCTCTTTTTCGAGCGGGATGCCGTGCTTTTCACCATGGAAGACAGGGAACAGGTGGAGGCGATTATGGCCCGGAAGTATGCCGGAACGCCTTTGGAGGCGTATAATCCCATGGTGGATATGTATGCCTATAGGGTGCGTTTTACTGCTGCTTCTCCGGAGGCTTTCCCCGTAGGGAAAGGCCGTCGCTCCGCCTACGNNACCCCTACCACAACTATTATCTCGGCAACGATTCCACACGCTGGGCTTCCGGGGTGCCTTTGTTCGACACGGTGTGTTATGCGCAATTGTACGAAGGCATTGATTTGGTTTATTTTGTAAGCAAGTCATCCTATAAATACGAATTCCGGATCTCTCCCCATGCGCGTCCGGAGCAGATTGGAATGCTGTATGAAGGGGCGGACCGCATTCAATTGAAAAAAGGCAATCTGGTGGTGAAAATATCCGCCTTCGAATCGGTGGAGCTGAAGCCCTATGCCTATCAGGAGAGCGAAAACGGTGACCGCTGGGAGGTCGACTGCCGCTTCGAACGCAAAGGGAATCAGGTGGGTTTCCGTCTGGGAGCGTATGAGACATCGCTTCCCTTGGTGATAGACCCTGTGATGGTGTTCTGCTCCTATACCGGATCCTACGCGGACAACTGGGGATATACCGCCACGTATGACCGTCACGGTAACATGTACGGCGGCGGTGCGGTTTTCAGTTTCGGATACCCTGTAACCACGGGCGTTTATCAGCGCAATTATGGCGGAGGCTCATGCGATATAGGTATAACAAAGTTTTCCAGTCGTGGGGACTCCATCCTGTTTTCCACGTATTTGGGCGGAAAAAACAGTGAAGTGCCCCATAGCCTGGTGGTGAATGAGAACGATGAACTGTATGTGCTGGCCAGCACTTCTTCTCCGGATTATCCTGTCACTTCCTCCGCATACAGCACCCAATTCACCCTTTCGGTGCCGAGGGACACCTTCATACTGACCAATGTGATTTATTATGTGGGCGGTATAGATATGGCCATCAGTAAGTTCAGAGCGGACGGAAAGCAATTGCTGGGCTCCACCTTTTTTGGGGGCAGCGGTCCTGACGGCTTGTCCGTGGATGTCTCCTTGCGGATCAACTATGCCGATGAGGTGCGCGGTGAAATCATGGTGGACGCGTACAGCAATGTGTATGTGGTCTCCTCCACAGCCTCCCGTGACCTGCCCGTTTCACCGACGGCTTTCCAACGGAACTATGGCGGGGGAGGGCAGGACGGCTGCGTGGTGAAATTCAGTTACGACCTGCGCCACCTGATTTGGTGCTCCTACCTTGGCGGGGACAGTTCGGATGCGGCCTACAGCATGGAGTTGGACAAGAACCAGAACCTTTATGTGTGCGGGGGCACCCGGTCACGCAACCTTCCTGTGACACCGAAGGTGGTGCAGGCAAGTTACGGCGGTGGTGTGACGGACGGCTACATTGCCCGTATCTCCACCAACGGCAACCGCATCCTTTCCCTTACATATTTTGGGAAGACAGGTTTTGACCAGACCTATTTGGTGAAAACCGACCAAAACGGTTTTGTGTATGTGATGGGATTGACGGACGCCCCCGGTCTTTCGTGGGTGAACAACGCACGCTGGTTCCGTTCGGGTGGCAGCCAATTTATTGCCAAGTTGAATGGCGATTTGTCGAAAACGGTTTGGTCCACGCCTTTCGGATCGGGGAGCAGCTCACCGGATCTTTCCCCTTCCGCATTGATGGTGGACCTTTGTAATCAGGTGTATTTTTCTGGCTGGGGCTCTTCATCGGTCAATGCGAATATCGGGAAAAACTACGGCGGCACGCGCGGCCTGCCCATTTCTTCCGATGCTTTTCAACGGAATACCGACAACGAGGACTTTTATTTCATGAGTTTGAATGCGGATGCTTCCCGATTGCGTTTTGCCAGCTATTTCGGCGGGCGNNGAGCATGTGGACGGTGGCACCAGCCGCTTTGACAGGAAGGGCTTCATTTACCAGGCTATTTGTGCCGCTTGCGGAGGCAACAACGATTTGCCGGTCACTACGGGGGTGGTGGGTCCTAGAAACAACAGCCGGAACTGCAACCTGGGTGTGGTGAAGGTTGATTTCAACATACAGTCGGTGGTGGCGGATTTCAGTGTGCCCAATGTGGTGTGCGCACCCAAAACCGTAGCATTTGAGAACAGCTCCCGCATAGTCAGTCCGAATACAACCCGGTTTTACTGGGATTTCGGGGACGGGACATCCTCCTCTGCGCAGTATCCATCCCATACCTACACCCGATCCGGCACCTATACCATACGGCTGATTGTGTGTGATGAGGCCAGCTGCAACAATTGTGACACCATGGAAAGGGAGATTGTGGTGCTGTCCAGCGCTTCCGACACCTTGCCGGACAAATACATCTGCAAGGGCGATTTTGTACAGATCGGCATACAGCCGGCCAATTCCTCCAATGTGTCCTATTCCTGGTTCCCATCCAAGGGTTTGAGCAGCACGACCATCGCCAATCCCATCGCTTCGGATACGGTCTCGCACACCTATTATCTCCTGCTTTCCGACGGGGTGTGCACGGATACGTTCCGTATACGGGTGCATGTGCTGGACGCGTATCTTGAGGCGGGTCCCGATATGCACTTATGCCTGGGTGACACCTTGACTTTACACCCCGACTGTTCGGGTGGGGAACAATACGAATGGTCCATGACCCCCACTTTCTTCTTCGTTTTGAATACCGATGTGCGTAAAAGCGATTTGGAGCTGTCTTTCTGGAGCGAAGGGACGTATTATATACGTTTGACGAATGCCGCCTGCAGCCTGTTGGATAGTGTTCACGTGGATTTTTCCGCTGTGTCTGCCGGACTTCCTGACCATCGGGCGATTTGCCTGGGAGACACCCTTTGTGTGCAAGTGGATACCACATACTCCAGCACGAATGGAAGCCCGTATACGTATAGCTGGCGGCCTGTCGCCGATGTGTTGGGCGACACTTCTTCCCCCTACGTCTGTCTGCGCCCGCAAGCCACGGGAACATTGGCTGTGGCGGTGCGCAACAGGTACGGTTGCATGGGTTACGATACCATGTCCATTACGGTGGATACCCTGAAATACGACTTGCTTGTGCGGGACGTCCGCTGCACCGGGCAGCGCGACGGGGAAATCCGTATACGGATATTGAACGGCGTACCGCCATACCGGTATTCCTGGACCCCGGACGTGAGCAACACTTCCCAGGCTTCGGGTTTGCCTTCGGGAGCGTATCGTATTGTGCTGGAAGATGCTTCAGGCTGTCGTATGGTGATTGACACCCAGGTGCTGGAACCGCCCGCTTTGCATGTGCAGGTGGTGGACTCCCTGTGTGTGACCGGATGCGATAATGAATGCAACGGACGTGTCGAACTGGCATTGCAAGGCGGAACGCCTCCTTACCGCTACCAGTGGAATACGGGGGATACATCGTTGAAAATCAAAAAACTTTGTACGGGACGCTACGAGTTTTATGTAGAGGATGCCAATACTTGCCGGGACACTATCCGCTTTGAGGTGAGGGACACTTCCGATATGTCGGTGCGCAGCAGGCTGATGGAACCCAGCTGCCACGGAAGCTGTGACGGAAGCATTTCCCTGATGGTGGAAGGCATGCCCCCTTTCCAATACCAGTGGGCGCAGGGCTATGCCACCGACTCTGTCGGGAGCTTGTGCGCCGGAATGTACGATGTGACTGTGACGGATGCCCGTTTTTGCAAACGTCGGGTGCTTGTTTCGCTATTGGAACCGGATGTCTTGGCTTTTGACACGCTGCTTGTGCGTCCCTCCTGTTATGGTGAAGCGGACGGAGAGGTTTATGCGCAGGCAGGCGGAGGAACGGCACCCTACCGTTATTTCTGGAACGGGCAGGAAAGAGCCTTCCCTGTTACAGGTTTGCTTCCGGGCACGTGTTCCGTCCGTGTGACCGACAGTCACGGCTGTGTATTGGACACGACCGTTTATTTGCAGGAAAGCGATTCCCTGTCCGGGAGCATTGCCTATTCCCGGGTGCCTTGCGCGGAGGCTTGCGTGGCCAAGGCGGCTGCACGCATTTCCGGCGGCACGCCGCCTTACCGCTACCAGTGGGACAACGGCGACACCGGGCGCGTGGCGACGGCTTTATGCTACGGGACGCACAGCCTTGTGGTGACCGATGCCAACGGCTGCTCCTTTTCCTTGCAGTTCTTTGTGGACGATTCGAACACCTTTCCGCAGCCCGTGCAGGCCTGGGCCGACCGCTATCTGATTTATGCCGGGGAGACCGTCACGCTTTCCGCCACGGATTTGGGCGAGGGCTTCCGCTACCATTGGCGTCCCTCCGACGGTTTGTACCAAACCCGTTTGCCGCAGGTGACAGCCGAGCCGAAAGACAGCATCACCTATGTGGTGGAGGTCAGGGACCAGGACGGCTGCCTGCGCAGCGACACCGTGCGTATCCGCGTGATCACGGTGATTTGCGACTATCCCTATGTGTTTGTGCCTAACACCTTTTCCCCCAACGGCGACGGTTTGAACGATGTGCTGTACGTGCGCGGCGAATGGGTGGAACGCCTGCATTTCGCCATCTACGACCGCTGGGGCGAAAAAGTTTTTGAGACGGAGAATCCGGAGGAGGGCTGGGACGGCACCTATAGGGGGAAACCCTGTGAACAGGGCGTTTACGTGTATTACGCCGAAATCTGGTGCCGGGGCCGGATACAAAACATGCTGAAAGGCAACGTCACCCTGGTCCGTTAGGCAGGGACGCACTGCGCGTCCGTGAAAAAATATATCGCATTCGCAAAATAATGTGCCGCATGCGTTTGCAAACAAAAAATATCGCGTCCGCAAACCAATACCCCGCGTCCGTGAAACCGCCGTGCATAATCCACATTCTCCGGTGGATTATTCCGAGTTATGAACAGGCAAAAGCGGTATAAATATTTTTTTAAAGAAAAATTAAACATTGATTATCATTTTGTTATGATTTGATTGATTTTTTTTTGAAAAAAAATGTGTGGAAAGTGTTTTCGCATGGATATTTTGTTTTTCTTTGCAAAAGAAGCGGAAAAAAGCCGACCCAAGGGTGTTTTTTTGCCTAAGGCATTAACCCCCAATAAATTGTATTTATCCCTGCCTGTTTTTTTTGCAATAAAAAATGGGGAATTATGGGAAAAAATGGGTAAAAGGGCCGTTTTGGAGCCGGTTTTGTTCTTCTTCGGGGAAAAATTAAAAAAACATGTTTATCACGGAAGGCACTTTTTCCAGTTCACTTGACAGCGGCGGACGTTTCCAGTTTCCCGCGAACCTGCGTTCGTTGNNCGTTGAGCGCGCAGGTGGAGGGGCGTTTTGTCATGAATATGGGGATGGAGAAATGCATCACCCTGTATCCCATGGATGAATGGCTGCATTACCGCCAGCAGTTGAGCCAACTGAATGTGTTCCGCCCCGACCAGCGGGCGCTGGTGCGCTTTTTCCTGAGCAGCGCCACGGAAGTCAAAGTGGATTCCAAGAACCGTATCCTGATTCCCAAACATCTGGTCCAATACGCTTCGTTGGAGAAAGACCTGCTGATTGTCGGCATGATGCATTTTTTCGAAATCTGGAACCCCAACCTATACAAGGAGGACATGCTGCAGATACCCACCAGGGAGTCGGCGGCGGTGTATGACTTGGCGGAGCGTATCCATGACGATATGCAGAAAGGAGGAGCGCAATAATGATGTCATACCACACTCCCGTGCTGCTTCCGGAAAGCGTGGCCGGCCTGGCCATACGTCCGGACGGGGTGTATGTGGATGTGACCTTCGGCTCGGGGCAGAGTTCCCGGGCGATACTTTCACAATTGGGCGAAGAGGGGCGTTTGTATGCTTTTGACCAGGACGAGGACGCGCAGGCGAACAGCATAGCGGATGCGCGTTTCACCTTTATACACGCGAATTTCAGACACATACGCAATTTTCTGCAATTCTACGGCATAGCGCAGGTGGATGGCATCCTGGCCGACTTGGGTGTTTCCTCCCATCAGTTTGATGTGCCGGAACGCGGTTTCAGCACCCGTTACGACGGTCCCTTGGACATGCGTATGGACCGCAGGAAGAGTCTGACGGCGGCCGATGTGCTGGCCAATTACGGGGAGGAGGAGCTGGCGCAGCTTTTTTGCCGCTATGGCGAAGTGTTCAATGCCGGCAAACTGGCGGCGCGCATCGTGCGCTACCGGGAAAAGCAGGCTCTGACACAGACTTCCCAGTTGAAGGAATTATTGGTGGGATTTGTCCCAAAGCCAAAGGAAAACCGTTATTTCGCCCAAGTTTACCAGGCTTTGCGCATGGAGGTGAATGCCGAAAAGGATGTCTTGGAGGCGCTGCTGACCCAAAGTGTGGCGCTGTTGAAACCCGGCGGCCGCTTGGTGGTGATTTCCTACCATTCCATAGAGGACCGTCTGGTCAAGCAGTTTCTGCGCAGCGGCAATCTGGAGGGGAAGGAGGAAAAGGATTTTTACGGTAATTCGCTCTCGCCTTTCCGCGTGATTACGCGCAAGGCCATTGTCCCGGGGGAGGCGGAGCTGCAGTCAAACAACCGTAGCCGGAGCGCCCGGCTGCGTATAGGAGAAAAAAAACAGCACTGTCATGGCCAATCAATTTGATCCGAAATACATACAGGAACAGGAACGTCTCAAGCAGGCTGAAAAAAAGGCTGAAAAAAAAGCTGGAGCCACCCCTTCAAGCGAAACCGCCGAAAGAAGGCGGGATCCGAAGACGGATGCCAGGGTGTCCCATGCGGGAGCGCGTATCCGGGCCTTGTTGGGCGCCGAGTTTCTGGGCAAGGTGGATTTCCGCAGGAACATGCCGTACATACTGATGGTGTTTGCAATGGTGATTGTGCTGATTTACATTAACCTTTTGGCGCAGTCCAACCAAAAGCGGCTGGAATTGCTGGATATGGAAAGAATCAAGTTGAACGACAAATACATTCAAGTGATGGAGCAGCGCGAGCTGCTGTATGTGGACCAATCCCGCAAGGAAGCTTTGCAGCAGGTGTTCAAGGACAAGGGTTTTGTGGATGACAGCAGCATTGTATATATGCTCACGTCTGACGGAAAGGAGGGGATCCGATGAAGAAAAACTTGTCTCTCAAGCTGATGCTGGTGTATATCCTGCTTTTTGCATGGACAGTGGTTATTATCGTCCACATGTGTTCCCTGACCATAAACATGGGCGACGCCTACCGGGGGGATTTCAAGGACACCCTGACGGTGAAAAACCGTTTTTTCCAGTTGGACAGCAGTTCCATGCACGGTTTCAGGGGGAATGTGTATTCGTCCGAAGGGGAATTGCTCTCCACAACCATTCCGATTTATGATTTGTACTGGGAAATGTCCAAGGTCGGCTTGCGCCCCAAGGACTCCGCCTTCTTCATGGAAAGGGTTGACTCCCTCATTTCGATTTTCTGCCGGCTGACACCGAAACGCAGTCCGGAATTTTATGAGGAAAACGTCAGGCAGGCCTATGTGTCCTATTACCACCAATGCCATCAGCAGCAGGAAATTATCAATGCCTACGACAAGCGAAAAGACAGGAAAATCCGTCTGGAAGCCAAGAGGCGTCTGGACTCTTTGAAGGCTGTGCAACGTAACCGTTACCTCATTATCCGCATTTCAGTGGACGAATTGCCCCACACTTGGGTCAGAAGGTCGGATTGGGATGCTATCCGCTACCTTTTCACCCGTAAGGAAGGGGAGCCGGAACGCCAGTATTACGGCGGCNNGCGGCTGCCGTGTGGACGAGCGTTTTGTGCACCATAATGTGTACGAGGATTATGCGGCTTCCGTCATTGGTTTTATGAATACCAACAAGATGTATAGCGGGGTGGAAGGCTATTACGACAGCCTGCTTTCCGGTGAAAACCGCAGCTATCGCACCTTGTATGTCAACCGGGTGAAGGTTCCCTTGCGTGAAAGCCAGCTGATGCAGGTGAAAAACGGCTGCGACATCACCACCACCATCGATGTGGGCATGCAGAGTGTGGTGGAGAAAGCCTTGAGGAGCCAACTGGAGAATTTGCAGGCCAAGTGGGGCTGCGCCCTGGTGATGGAAGTGAAAACCGGTGAAATCAAAGCCATTTCCAATCTGACCAAAACGTCCGAAGGCTATAAGGATTATGTGGAGCACGCCATTTCCGAGAGTTACGAGCCGGGTTCCACCTTCAAGCTGATTTCTTTGCTTGCCGCTCTGGATTCCAAAAAGATAGACACGGGCGACATAGTGAAATGCGAGAAGGGCGAGCATACCCTGCGGTGGGCGTTTGAGTTCTCGGACAACGACGGTTTGTATGAGGCGGCACGGACGGGTTACCGCACCCTTGACCAGTTCTTCCTGAAAATCCACCAGATGGGTCTGGACAGCAATATGGAACTGGAGGTGGTGAACGCCGGAAAGCCACAAATCACCGCATTGAGCCGTAACGAATCCGATTACCACAGCATTACCCACGGTTACGCGGTGAAACTTCCGCCGGTGTACATGGCTGCCTATTATAATGCGGTGGCCAATAACGGCCGTTTCATGCGCCCGTACCTGGTGAAGGAGGTGGTTTATCCCGACGGAAGACGCGAAAGGCGCCGGCCTACGGTGATAAAAGCGCGCATTGCGGATTCCGTGACCATAGCCAAGGCCAAGGCCTGCATGGAAGGCGTGGTCACTACCGGCACGGCAAAACGTGCGCAAGACGCCTATTACCGCAAACACAAGAACGACTCAAGCCTGCATGTGGCGCCGCTGCTTGCCGGCAAAACCGGAACGGCGCAGATGTACGACAGACGCTACCTGGAGGAATACAACGCTTCGTTTATCGGTTATTTCCCTTCCGACAAACCCGTTTACACCTGCATGGTGTTGATTTCCGGATCCACTAAAGACGCGGGGGTTGTTGCGGCGCCGGTGTGCCGCGAAATCGCGGAGAAAATCGTGAACCGGGATTTGAGCATGCGGCAGTTTGTGTACAAGGACGCCTTGTGGAACAAATATCCTTCGGTGGCTATAGGCTATGCCCCCGATTTGGCCATGGTGTACCGTAAACTCGGCTATCGCATACAATACCCGACTATGTCACAATGGGTTGGGGTGATGCCCGCCACCGGACGCGACAGCCTGCTGGTCATGCGCGATAAGGGCCGCTTGCCGCTGGAGACGATGCTACAGGGCGCATCCGCCAAGGACGCCGTATACCTGCTGGAACAGAAAGGCTACAAGGTGACACTGAAAGGCGCCGGAAAGGTCAGCAGCGTCTCTTTCCAGGGGAAATGGGCGGTGGTCACTTTGAAAAACTGAAAACACGAGAAGCTATGAAAACGATAAGGCAACTGATACAGCAACTGGATGTGATTTCCGTGCGGGGCGACGACCGGGCGGAGGTCGCTTCCGTTTGCTTTGATTCCAGGGAGGCGGGAGCGGGCAGCCTGTTTGTCGCGCTCAAGGGCACACAGACCGATGGGCACCGCTTTCTTCCGCAGGTGACGGCGGCTGGCGCATGCGCCGTGGTTGTGGAGGATCTTCCGGACCAGTTGGCGGAACACTGCTGCTATGTGCAGGTGGCGGATACCCATCTCGCCCTGGCGCAGCTGGCAGCGGCTTTTTACGATGCCCCTTCCCGTCAGTTGCGTTTGGTCGGCATTACGGGAACCAACGGCAAAACCACCACTGTCACGCTGTTGCATCGTCTGTTCACGCGATTGGGCTACAAGGCCGGTTTGTTGAGTACGATAGAAAACAAGATAGGGGAGGAAACATTGCCTTCCACCCATACCACGCCGGACGCTTTGGAAGTGCAGCGTTTGCTGCGTGTCATGGCCGATGCCGGATGCACGTACTGTTTTATGGAAGTGAGTTCGCATGCCGTGGTGCAGCAGCGTATTGCGGCCTTGCATTTCGCTGGAGGCATTTTCAGCAACCTTACGCATGACCATTTGGATTACCACCGTACCTTTGCCGCCTACCTCCAGGCAAAAAAATCCTTTTTTGACGCCTTGCCGGACACGGCTTTCGCACTGGTCAACGCCGACGACCCTCACGGCAGGGTGATGTTGCAGAACACCAAGGCCCGTCCCTACACCTACGGGCTGAAATCAGCCACGGCGGATTTCAGGGCGCGTATCATGGAATGCCAGTTGTACGGCATGCAGCTGGAGATTGACCGCAAGGAGGTGTGGACACACCTGACGGGCGAATTTAACGCATACAATTTGTTGGCGATTTACGGAGCGGCCTGCCTTTTGGGTGGGGACAAGGACAAACTGCTTGTGGAGCTGAGCGCGCTGCAGGCGGCCGAAGGGCGTTTCCACTGCATGCGTGGTGCACGCGGCGTGACTGCCATCGTGGATTATGCCCATACGCCCGATGCCTTGGAAAACGTGCTGAAAACCATACATAAAATCCGTCAGGAAGGCCAGCGGATCCTGACCGTGGCGGGTTGCGGAGGCAACCGCGACAAAACCAAGCGTCCGGAAATGGCGCAAATCGCCTATGCGGAAAGCGACGTGCTCATACTGACTTCCGACAATCCCCGTTTCGAATCGCCCAAAGCCATCCTGGAGGATATGCGGAAAGGTTTGGAAAAGGAGGACGAATCCTCTTATTTTGTGGTGGAGGACCGCAGGGAGGCCATCAAGCTTGCGGTACGCATGGCCAACGAAGGCGACATTGTGCTGATCGCGGGCAAGGGGCACGAGAAATACCAGGACATTCAGGGGGTGAAGCATCCCTTTGATGACGTGGAAATAGTGAAAAGTTTTTTAGACAGTAAGGACAAATAATCGAACGAAACATGCTCTACACTTTTTTCAGATGGTTAGATGTGAAATTTGATTTTCCGGGAGCCGGCGCTTTCCAGTACATCTCTTTCCGTATGGCGTTGGCCGCCGTGCTTTCCCTGTTTCTTTCCATGATAATCGGCAAGTATATCATCCGTTTGCTCCGGAAAAAGCAGGTGAAAGACGATAACCGCGAGGAACTGAAGCTGGACGGCGTGGAACTGAAGCGGACCACACCGACCATGGGCGGCATCATCATCCTGGTGAGCCTGCTGATTTCGGTGCTGCTGTTCAACCGTTTGGACAACATTTACATTTTATTGATGATTGTCACCACGGTGTGGCTGGGGGCGTTGGGTTTTTTGGACGATTACATCAAAGTCTTCAAAAAGAATAAAAAAGGTCTTCCCGCCAAGGGGAAACTCATCGGACAAGTGCTGCTGGGGCTGTTTGTCGGTGCGGTGCTGTTCTTCCATCCGGATGTGGTGATCAAGGAGAAATGCACCACCCAAAGCTATGTGCAGACCGACGATATGTTCAGTATGAGCAAGAGCGAGTCCGCGGGAAGCAATGCCTTCCAATGTGTGGAGTCTTCCAAATCCTTGAAAACTACCATTCCTTTTGTCAAAAAACACGAATTTGACTATTCCTCGCTGATGAAATGGGTGGGGCCGGATTACAAACGTTGGGCATGGTTGGTGTATATCCCCATTATCATTCTGATTCTGATGGCAGTAAGCAATGGAGCCAATTTGACAGACGGACTGGACGGACTGGCCATAGCCACGGCGGCCGTTATTGTGGTCGCGCTCGGTGTGCTGGCGTATGTGTCCGGTAATACGATTTTTGCAGACTATTTGAATATCATGTATATTCCCAATTCCGGCGAATTGATGATTTTTGCCGGAGCCATGCTGGGGGCCTGTTTGGGCTTCTATTGGTGGAACTGCCATCCGGCGCAGATTTTCATGGGAGACACAGGATCCTTGGCCATAGGCGGTATCATTGCCGTGTTCGCCATCATTATCCGCAAGGAGCTGCTTTTGCCGATACTATGCGGCATTTATCTGATGGAAAGCCTCTCGGTCATCATCCAAACCATGTATTGCAAATGGTATAGGAAGAAATATAAATTACCGAAAGACCAGATTGTTCCGGTGAACAAAAGGCCGTATTGGATGACGCCGCTCCACCATCATTACCAGAAAAAGAAAGAGCATGTGGAGGAGGGTGTTGACGCTAACCTTCCGGAATACCAGCGGATGGTGGAAATCGTGGAAACAAAAAAGAACTACCATGAGGCGAAGATTGTGCAACGCTTCGTCATCATAGGCATACTGTTGGCCGTCATAAGCGTGCTGACACTGAAAATACGTTAAAAGGAGGAAGTGCAATGAAAAAAAGAGTGGTGTTAAAGGAAACCGAAAAAATAACCGCATACCGTCCCGCTAATTTTTTTGCGGACCAGTTGGTGTATGCCCGTAACAAAAACCTGCAGCAGCTGATGGGTGTTTCCGCACAGGAAAACCAGCGCATGCGGGAAATCAGCCGTTTTGGCGGGGTGCAGTTCCTGGACGATTCCGCCTGTCACGATATTCACGCGCTGAATTACGCTTTGGAGAGCATACAGCGTCCCATATTGTGGATTACCGGTGGCGCGGATGCGAACGTCAAATACACTTCGCTGCTGCCGCTGGTGGTGGAGAAGGTGAAGGCGTTGATATGCATAGGCGAAGACAACGAAGCCCTGCTGCGTGCGTTCTCCGATTATGTCACCCTATACGAATGCCCCACTATGGGGCATGCCGTCAAAACCGCTTTTTATTCGGCGGACAGCGGTGATGTGGTGCTGCTCTCCTCGGCTTNNNTGCCAGCCGCCAGGAACGCGGAAGGCTTTTCCGTGATGCGGTAACAGAATTGTAACGAGTTAATGCGCAGTGTTATGAAGCAGAAAATCAATCAGTGGTTCGGAGGGGACAAGGTGATATGGTTTATCCTCATCGCCTTGTGCATCTGTTCGATGGTGCTGATTTACAGTACGGCGTCCAGTCAGCTGTTCAATCCGACGGAACGCCATAACCTCTTCCCCTATTTCCGTTCCCATGGCGCGTTTCTGCTGTTGGGCATTGTCTTTGCTGTTGTGCTGCAGGATTTTGATTACCGCCGCCTGGCCCCATGGGCACGCATCTGCTATCTGGCGGCGCTGGTGATACTGCTGTGCACGTTGATTCTGGGCAAGAAAACCTCCGGCTCGGAATCCGCTTCAACGGTGACCCGGGCTATTGTGGTGTTCGGACATCAGATCCAAACATTTTACATAGTGGTGCTGCTGACGATTATCTATGCGGCGCACGCCATTGCGCATTACGGAAGCCGCATAAACGAAACCAAGCGGGTGNNCCTGCCGTTGCTCGCGACGGTAGGCCTTATCATCGGTCTGATGATGACGCAGGATTTCTCCACTTCGTTCATATTGTCGGCCACTTTCCTTTTCATGCTGTTCATTTCCGAACTGAAATTCCGCACCCTTTTCCTTACCGTAGGTGTGATGGGTCTTATGGTGGTGCTGCTGATAGCCACCAAGGGCTTTGGCATCAAAAAACTGTCCCGTTTTGAAACTGCGCATGGCCGTGTGGAACGTTTCTTCCAAGGGGCCGATAACGAGTCGGTGAGAGACCGTGTGGCCGCCATGAGTGACGAAGATCTGGACCGTAACCGCCAGGATATTCTTTTTGAAGGGGCGGTGGCCACCGGAGGCATACTGCCCACCAACGGGCCGGGCGGCTCCGTGTACCGCAAAACGTCCCAAAGCTATTCCGACGGCATTTTTGCCATCGCGGTGGAGGAGTACGGCGTTCTGCTCAGCAGTCTGTTGATTATACTGTACCTGCTGCTGTTTTATCGGGTTTTTCTGATGGTGAACCATGTGCCCACGCCTTTTGGCGCCTATCTGGCGGGCGGTCTCGGCTTCTGGATAGTCTTCCAGGCCCTGTTGCACATCAGCGTGTGTGTCGGTGTGACACCGAACACCGGACAGACCCTGCCCATGGTGAGTTGGGGGAACATGTCCATCCTCATTACGTCCATAAACTTCGGGTTGTTGTTGAATATAAGCAAAAGCAAGAAACGCAAAAACGATAAAAGTCTGCAAACAAAAGGAGAGGAAGATGAGTAAACGAGTGATTATTTCCGGTGGGGGGACCGGGGGGCATATTTTCCCGGCCATAGCGATAGCCAATGCCGTCAAGGGGCGTTGGCCGGATGCCGACATACTGTTTGTCGGCGCCAACGGGCGCATGGAAATGAAAAGGGTGCCGGAAGCCGGCTACCCCATACAGGGCATTGACAGCTACAGCCTGCGGAGGGATTTGAGCATCAAAGGCATACTGGAAAACTTGAAACTGCCTTTCCGCATGTGGAACGAAAAACGTGCCGCCTGCCGCATACTGCAGGAATTCCGGCCGGATATCGCCATAGGCGTGGGTGGCTATGTGAGCTGGCCGGTGCTGGACGCCGCCGCTGGCATGGGCATCCCCACCCTGATTCAGGAGCAGAACTCCTTCCCCGGCGTCACCACCAAGATGCTGGCGAGAAGGGCGGACCTGATCTTCGTGCCCAACAGCGACGCCATGGAGCGCATCGGAAAGCCGAAGAAGACGGTGATCGCCGGCAACCCGGTGAACGCCGAGACCGGAAGATACGACCGGCAGAAGGCCCGGGAGGAGCTGGGCGTGGGAGAACGCAGGTGCATCGTCTCCTTCGGAGGCTCCCTGGGCGCCGTCTCCATCAACAGCGTGGTCCGGGAGATGCTGGCACGGGCCGGGGAGAGCGGGGAATACTTCTTCGTCCACGCCACCGGCTCCGGAAGGGAAGAGAAGTTCTTCGCCGGGCTGGCGGAGCGGGGAGTGTATCTGGACCGGATCCCCTGCCGGATCAGCACCTACATCAACGACATGCCCCGCTGCCTCGCCGCCGCCGACATGGTGGTGTGCCGGGCCGGCGCCACCACCATCGCGGAACTGGAGGCGGCCGGAAGGGCCTCCTACCTCATCCCGTTCCCCCAGGCCACCGAGAACCACCAGTACTTCAACGCCAAGACCCTGGCGGACGCCGGCGCGGCGCTGCTGGAGGCGGAGAAGGACCTGGAACCGGGCCGCACCGCGGAACGGATCCTGGAAGCCGCGGGAGACCGGCAGAGGACCGAAGAGATGGGAAGGGCCGCCAAGGCCCTGGGAAAGACCGACACCGCGTCGGTCATATACGACAGAATAAAGGAACTGATCGGCTGACATGGCGAGAGAGGAAGGAAAGAGAAGGACCGAGAGCAAGTACGTGTGGCGCAGGCTGGCAGCCTTCGCCCTGTTCCTGCTGCTCGTGGCCGGCATCGTCCTCAGCCTCACCGTGTTCTTCAAGATCCGGGTGGTGCAGGTGAGAGGCGTCATGGAGATCTACACCCGGGAGGAGATCACCGCCGCCAGCGGGCTCAAGGCGGGCATGAACATGTTCCGCTTCTCCACCCAGGCGGTGGAACGGCGCATCCTGCGGACGCTGCCTTACGCCTCCCAGGTCAAGGTGACCCGGAAGCTGCCGGACAAGGTGCTCATCGAGGTCACCGAGGCGGACAACGCCCTGGTGCTGCCCTACGAAGGGGGCGTGCTGGTCCTGTCCCAGGACCTGACCGTCATCGGCAGGGGGG
>DBVK01000135.1:0-347 GCA_002308135.1 Bacteroidales bacterium UBA1266 | reverse complement strand
CTGGCGGCCAGGGGACTGCTGTCCCGGGCCACTCGGGTGGAAGTGGGGGACAAGCTGGACCTGCGGGTGCTCATGGAGGACCGGGTCTACGTGAAGCTGGGCACCTCCGCGGAGATGGACCGGAAGATGCTCATGCTGGAGGAGATGCTGGACAACCAGATCGGGGAGGAGGAATACGGGATCCTCAGCCTGGAAGTGGCGGGGAAGGCGGTCTTCTCACCCATGAAGCGGGAGCAGTTCGGCGTCGAGGTGCTGGGCGAGGAGCCCGTGACACCGCCGGAAGAGACCCCCGGAGAAGAGGTCCCCGACGAGGAAGCCGAGCCCCAGGAAGGCGGGGAGGAGGCTCC
>DBVK01000120.1:7484-7734 GCA_002308135.1 Bacteroidales bacterium UBA1266 | reverse complement strand
CATGACTATGACGCCAAAGCCTTCAACCACAAGCAGAACTCACGCGCCTGGGTGAGCAACCTGTTCGGATTGGAGATGGGAATCGGAATTCTGCTATAGTTAATAATATTCATCCTAATTAAAATCATCAACACATAAAACCAGCCAAAATGAAAAAATTTGTTCTTTCCCTCAGTGCCATCCTGCTGCTGATGGCGAACCATCTGAGCGCACAGTACTACACCTACTCATACCAACCGTGGTACGGTCC
>DBVK01000120.1:5176-7454 GCA_002308135.1 Bacteroidales bacterium UBA1266 | reverse complement strand
TTCAACAAACCAAGTTTTGAGTTCAATACGGACAATTTTGAACTAAAGAGTTCCGCTCCGCAACGATTATCCCCATCCTTCGGCATTTTTTATTCCGAAGATGGCCGGAGCAACTCATTCTCATACGGATACGAAGCAAACCTGAACTACATACCAACAGGTGCTTCCGCCACGTTTTCAACCATAACAGACACTTATGAATGCAAAATCAGACAACAAAACCTCCAACTGGTGGCCGGACTGTACGCCGGATATGCCTTTTCCGACCAGTTTGACCTGTGTGTCGCAGTAAATATCAGCGAACAGTTCACCCTTAAATCCACATACGAAGTCAGCAAAAATAGCGGAACGGCAGACAAAGTGAAGGTCACCAAAGGCGATTCCAGAGAGACTATGATTACTTTTAATTCCTTCTGTATCCCCATCTCATTGAGAGCAACCTACTTTATTTCCGAAAACATCTTTGTCAAAGGCACACTCAACGCCTATGTCTTCAATGTTAACTTTTTCAAAGACAACATTTACTCCACAGCTTACTGCGCAGTCAACATTGACAATGAGCAAGTATATTACGGCAGCAAATGGAAAGCTGCGGGCTTAATGCTCTCCATAGGATACATGTGGAAATAATCAGGAGGCTTCTCCGAAGCAAATATTACCGTCCTGTACAAGCATAAAAAATGCCGCCAAATGGCGGCATTTTTTTGTGACTTCTAAAAATTCCACGCATTTACATTTTTTATTTCCTCCCGAAATCCGCGGGAATCTCCCCCCACGCCTGGGTTTCCCATTTCAGCAGAGGATTGGGGTAAGTATGGGTCTGTAACCATCGCTCCGCCCGCTCCAACAAATCGAACAATTTGGCATTGCGTTCGGTACGCGCTATTTTCGTGGCGGATTTCTTCTGCTTCACCCATTTTATCGCAACCATACTGTCCGAATAAACAGGCATATCCAACTGCTGTTGGGAGCAATAGGCCAAGGCGTGGACTATGGCTAAAAACTCCATGATGTTGTTGGTGCCGTCCGGGAAAGGCCCCCTGTGAAACAGCAAGGCGCCGGTTTCCGTCACCACGCCCCGGTATTCGGCATCAAGGGTTTTGCCGTTGCAGGCGCCGTCCACCGCAATACTGGGAACCACTGGTTTACCATATAATGCGCTAAAAATGGGGGCCATGGCCTTAGGTTTGGGGGCGAGATGCCCCTCCGGCCCGTCCGCATAGGCACGCCGCGCCGAGGCTTCATCCGGAAACGCCTTGTATTTCGCACCCTGGAACTTCTCCACCTGCTTTCTGCAGCTTTCCCAGTCCGCATACACGCCGGGCGTTTTGCCCTTCCAGACCACGTAAAACTTTTTCGGCATCTACCGCTTCATTTGCCGTATGACCTCCTCCGGACAATCCGAACCGAATACGGAATTGCCGCAAACCAGCACGTCCGCGCCTGCCTCAAAGAGCCGGGCCGCATTGTCCGGTCCAACCCCGCCGTCCAGCTCAATCAGGGTGGGAAGCCCCTGCCGGACAATCTCTTTTTTCAGTTTCTCCACCTTCTGCAAAACAGTCGGGATAAACTTTTGCCCGCCGAAACCGGGATTCACCGACATCAGCAGCACCATGTCGGCATACGGAAGGATTTCCTCCAGCAGCGAAACCGGTGTGTGCGGATTCAGGGCGACCCCAGCCTTCACCTTGCGCTGGCGTATGGACTGCAAGGTGCGGTGCAGGTGGGTGCAGGCCTCGTAATGCACCGTCAGCACGGAGGCCTTCGCCTCCGTGCAAAAACGCTCGACATAATCGTCCGGACGCTCGATCATCAAGTGTATGTCCATGGGTTTGCACGCGCCTGCCGCTATGGCTTTAATCACCGGAAAACCAATGGAAAAGTTGGGGACAAAATGCCCGTCCATCACATCAATGTGCAACCAGTCCGCGGCGCTGCGGTTGACCATTTCCACCGCATCGGCCAAATGGCCGAAATCCGCCGATAGCAAAGAGGGGGCGATCAGTTTGGCCATATCATGCTATTTTTCGTCGGTTATGCAAGTGATCCCCGGGAGTTTGCGCCCTTCGCAGAATTCCAGCATAGCGCCTCCGGCGGTGGCAATGTAACTGAACTTTTCTGACAGTTTGAATTTATTGATGGCTGCCACAGAATCGCCTCCACCGGCCAGCGTGAAGCTGCCTTTTTCGGTTGCGTGCGCCACCGCGTCCGCTACCATGAAGGTGCCGTTGCTGAAGTTGTCGAACTCGAACACGCCCATGGGGCCGTTCCACAGCAC
>DBVK01000120.1:1716-5103 GCA_002308135.1 Bacteroidales bacterium UBA1266 | reverse complement strand
GTCGGGAAGATGCGCCGCATGGCGTCGTTGCCGAATCGGTCGGAAGCGACCGTGTCTTCAGAAACATACACCTTGACATTGTTCTTTTTCGCCGTCTCCAGCATCTCGCGCGCCACATCCAGCATTTCGTCCTCCACCAGGGATTTGCCCACATGGCCGCCCATGGCTTTGTGCACGGTGTAGTTCATGCCGCCGCCCAGGATGATGTTGTCCACCTTAGTCAGCAAATGATTGATGATATTGATTTTCGTGGAGATTTTGGAACCTCCCAGAATGGCTGTGAACGGGCGTTTGGGATTGTTCATCACCTTATTGAGGTTGTCCACCTCCGCCTGCATCAGCAGGCCGAACATCTTGTCGTTCGGGAAGAAACGGGCAATCACCGCCGTGGAGGCGTGTTCGCGGTGAGCGGTCGCAAATGCGTCGTTCACATACACATCCCCGTAGGAAGCCAGTTTGCGTGCGAAAGCCTCGTCACCGTCGGTCTCCTCTTTGTAAAAACGGACATTCTCCAGCAACAGTATCTGACCCGCTTTCAATTGCGCCGCCTGCGCCTCCGCATGAAGGCAGTCTTCGGCAAAGAACACCTCCGCACCGGTCAACTGTTTCAAGTAGGGCAGCAGGAGCTTCAGGGAGCACTTTTCGTCCCGCCCCTTCGGTCTGCCCAGATGGGACATGAGGATAACCGCACCGCCGTCATCCAGGATTTTCCGTAAAGTGGGCAGCGATGCATCGATACGGGTGGTGTCTGTGATTTCTGAATTCTCGTTCAAAGGGACATTGTAGTCCACCCTGAGCAATACCTTTTTGCCGGCAAAAGCATACTGTTGGATATGATTCATGACTGACTGTTTATGTTGTATTTGTTTTATCCCAAGCCTGTTTAGTCAAAAGGATACGTCTCTTCCGCCTTGTCATTGATGCGGGATGAAAGTATCTGGAAATGTGTTCCTTTCTCGTCCGCTTCCTCTTCCTCCGGATTGACGGGATGCACCGGTGCGGGCAACTCTTCCGGTGACATGTCAAGCATTTGCTCGTTCAAATCGCAGAATTGGGCATACTCGGCAAGAAACCTGAGCTTGATGTCTCTGATCGCACCGTTACGGTGTTTGGCTATCATCAGTTCCGCCTTGCCATGAGCATCGGAACCGTCCTCAAAGCTTTCCAGCCTGTAGTATTCCGGACGGTAGATGAACATGACAATGTCGGCATCCTGCTCAATGGCGCCGGACTCACGCAAATCGGACAACTGGGGCCGCTTGGATGCGGCCGTCCGGCTTTCCACCCCACGGTTCAGCTGGGAAAGGGCAATGACAGGGATATTCAATTCCTTGGAAAGCGCCTTGAGCGAACGGGAAATCAGACTGATCTCCTGCTCCCTGTTGCCTTTCAGGTCACTCCCGGCAGTCATCAGCTGCAGGTAATCGATAATCACCGCCTCAATGTTGTACTGCTGCTTAAACCGGCGTGCCTTGGCCCTCAGTTCGAAAACGGAAAGCCCTGCCGTATCGTCAATAATCAGCGGCGCTTTCCCCAAATCAGTGGTTTCGTTGATCAGCACCGCCCAATCCGTATCGCTCAGGTTCCCACTCTTCAGCTGGTGCTGTTTGAATTTGGATTCGGCGGAAATCAGACGCATCACCAAATCGGTGGCGGACATCTCCAAAGAGAAAAAGGCAATCGGCTTTTGGGCCTCCACCGCAATGTTGCGGGCCATAGACAACACAAAAGCGGTTTTACCCATGCCCGGACGGGCCGCGATGATATTGAGCGTCCCCTTCTGCCATCCGTTGGTCACCTTGTCCAGCTCCGTGAAACCGGAGCCCAAGCCCCTCAACTCCCCTTTTGAGTTCCTGGTCTGCTGTATATCCGCCAGCACCTCCTGTATCAAATCGGAAACCCGTTGGTGTGACTGGTGAAAATTCTGCTCTGCAATGTCAAACAGGTTCTGTTCGGCCCGGTCCAGCATATCCAGCACGTCCTGGGAATTGTCGTAGGCGTTGCGTATGGTGTCGGTGGAAACGGCAATCAGCCTGCGCTGTATGTATTTTTCCATCAGGATGCGGGCATAGTACTCAATATTGGCCGAAGAGACCACCCGGTTGGTCAGGGAGGCAAGGTAATACGCGCCTCCAACCTGCTCCAAAAGGCCGTCGTTCCGCAATTGGTTGGTCACGGAAAGCAAATCAACGGGATCCCGTTTGGAGAACACCTGAAAAATGGCACGGAAAATCTTCTGATGGGAATCCTTGTAGAACATGTCCTCTTTCAGTATGTCTATCACAAGCACCGTGGCATTGTTGTCCAGCATCATGGCTCCCAGCACCGCCTCCTCAAAATCAAGCGCCTGGGGCATGACCCGCCCCTGCATGTCTATCTCCGGCTGTGTTTGCAGCGGAACTTTTGCCTTTTTATCGGGAAATGTCTGTGCCATACTTACGATTGGCTAGCGTTGATCCATCCCTGCACTTGGGCCAAAGACAAAGGATCCGCATCCAGTTTCATCTTTTTGCGCAATCCGTTCAAATCGTTGAACAATTTGGTGTCCGCCGCTGCGGCCAAATCGGCTTTGGTGTTGATTTTCATCTTGCGCAAGGCCGGAATCCACACTTTGGGCACACCCAAGGCCTCGAATTCCTCGTCCTTGGCGACCGGAATCTGCTTCTCCGGCTTCATCTGCGGGAAGAAGAGCACATCCTGTATGGAAGGCTGGTCGGTCATCATCATCACCAGACGGTCAATGCCAATGCCCATCCCGGAGGTGGGCGGCATGCCGTATTCCAGCGCACGGACAAAATCCATGTCGATAAACATGGCCTCGTCATCTCCCTTTTCGCTCAAGCGCAACTGCTCCTGGAAACGGGCCAGCTGGTCAATCGGATCGTTCAGTTCGGAATAGGCGTTGGCCAGCTCCTTACCGTTGACAAACAGCTCAAAGCGTTCCGTCAGCTCGGGATTGTCGCGGTGACGTTTGCAAAGCGGCGACATTTCAATGGGATAATCGGTGACAAAGGTCGGCTGGATAAGCAGCGGTTCGCATTTCTCCCCGAAAATGGCGTCTATCAGTTTGCCCTTGCCCATGGTATCGTTTGTCTCCACGCCAAGTTTTCCGCAGACCTCGCGCAGCTGCGCCTCATCCATGCCGTTCAAATCATAGCCCGTATGCTCGCGTATCAGCTCCAGCATCGGCGCCTTGCGGTACGGGGCGGCAAATTCGATTTCATTGCCCCAGACCGGAATCTTGGTTTTTCCGTGCAAAGAGGTGACAATGCGCTCAAGCATCCGCTCCACAAATGCCATCATCCAATGGTAATCCTTATAGGCGATATAGATTTCCATGCAGGTGAATTCGGGATTGTGGGTGCGGTCCATGCCTTCGTTGCGGAA
>DBVK01000120.1:0-1607 GCA_002308135.1 Bacteroidales bacterium UBA1266 | reverse complement strand
GGCTGAAGAACAGGAGTCTCCACTTCCAGGTAACCTTGCTCGTTGAAAAAGCTGCGCATGGTGTTGATAAGCTTCGCCCGCTGCACAAAGGTGTCCCTTACCTGCGGATTGACAATCAGATCCACATAGCGCATGCGGTAGCGCTGCTCCGGATCGGTGAAGGCGTCAAACACCTTGTCGTCGGCCTGCTTGACAATCGGCAGGGGACGCAAAGACTTGGACAACAGGGAGAATTCCCGAACATGCACCGTAGTCTCCCCCATCTGGGTCACAAAAACAAAGCCTTTCACACCGATGATATCACCGATGTCTAATTTTTTGAATATACTGTTATAAAGGGTTTTGTCCTCTCCCGGGCACAGGTCGTCCCGCTTGGCGTACACCTGTATGCGCCCGCAGTCGTCCTGTAACTCGTAAAAGGAGGTGGCCCCCATGATACGCTGGCTCATGATACGTCCGGCGATGCACACATCCTGGAAACGCTCGGGATGTTCCCCAAACTCCTTTAAAATATCCGCACTCTTTGCATTGACAGGGTATTCCGCTGCCGGATAGCATTGCACGCCCAATGCCTCGAAATTTTTCAGCTTCTCCCTCCGAATGACTTCCTGTTCACTTAATTCCACACTCATGCTACGCTTTCTCTGATAATTACTAACATTTTATTGGGAATGCAAAGGTAGACAAAAAACACATGCCTGACCGGATTGTGAAAAAGTATTTTTTTCGCGCACATTTACCGTTGTTTTTCACTTTTTGCTGTGTAATACTTTCGGCCGAAAAGCCTTTTTCCGGAAAAAGAGCTACGTAATTTTGCATGTTGCACATACAATAGCCTATAACGCATGCAAAATATCCGCATAATCGGTATAATTATCTGTTTTTTAGGAGTTTCCGTCTACACCTCGGGGCAATCGAAAAAAACGGAGCTGACCCGGGAAAAAAAGAAGCTGGAGCAGGAAATCGCCCAACAGCGGGCGCTGCTGAAAAAGACCCAGAACACCAAAAAGGCTTCGCTGCGGGAAATACAGCTCATCAATTCCCAGGTGAAAAAACAGGAGCGCCTCATCGCCGCCATCAACGGGGAAATCGCCGGCCTTGAGGGGGAGATACAACAGAACACCCAGGAAATCACCAAACTGGAAAACCGTTTGGAACTGCTGAAAAAAGACTATGCCCAAGCGGTGTATATCACCTACAAATACCGCCACGTGCTCAACAAGGCCTCCTTTATCATCTCCGCAGAGGATATAGGGCAAGCCTTCCGCCGCATACGCTACCTCAAGGATTATGCCGCCGCTTTGGACAAGGACGCCCGCCGCATCAAGGAGACCCAACAGGAACTGCTTCGGAAGGAGAACGAGCTGGAACAGTCCAAACAACAGAAAGGNNTGCTTCAGGACGGCAACCGCAAAAAAGAACAGCTGGCGCAACAGCAGAAAGAGAAAAACAAGATTGTTTCCAGGCTGAAAACGCAGGAAGCCCAAATCCAAAAGGAAATCAACAAAAAAATACAGCGGCAGAAAGCGGTGAATGCCGCCATTGACAAGATTATCAAGGAGGAAATCGCCAAATCAAGCAAAAACCCCTCCGCCGCTCCCGCTAAA
>DBVK01000050.1:9080-9298 GCA_002308135.1 Bacteroidales bacterium UBA1266 | reverse complement strand
GAGTACGGCTGGCGGAACTATCTTGTCGGCGCACTGCGCGATGTAAAGTTCGCCAAAGCGGCGCTGTTTATCGGCATTGTCTGGGGCATCTGGCACTTCCCGCTCATTCTGATGGGCCACAACTATCCGGACAATCCGCAGTGGGGAGTGCTGATGATGGTGGCGATGTGCATACTGCTCGGCGTCATCGAACTGTATTTTGTGCTGAAGGCAAAATC
>DBVK01000050.1:8808-8937 GCA_002308135.1 Bacteroidales bacterium UBA1266 | reverse complement strand
ATCTGTTCGATGACCTTGGGCGAAGCCTTGGAGAGGGAGCCATGACAAAAGACAAGGAGAACACAAACGGGACCAAAAGCTTCCTGCTGCGCATGGATACCGTAACCATGGAGGCGGTGGAACGCTGGG
>DBVK01000050.1:2057-8794 GCA_002308135.1 Bacteroidales bacterium UBA1266 | reverse complement strand
GTCAACGGGCAGCTGCAGTGGATTGTCACCGAGGCGCTGAAAAGGAGCGGACGGAGAGGCCGCACCTACCGGAAAAAGAAAGGAGGCCTGTCATGACAGGCAACATGCTTCCCTTCTGGCAGACACCCGTTGAATTCCTCAAAGGTGTGGGCGGCCGCAAGGCTGACATTCTGAAAAAGGAGCTGCAGGTCTTCACTTTATACGACCTGCTGTACTATTTCCCTTACAAGTACGTGGACAAGTCCCGCTTTTACCTTATACGGGAAATCCCGCAGCACGCACAGGCGTACCTGCAAATAAAAGGGATCATCACCGAATTGCGCATCGTAGGGGAAAAACGCGGCAGGCGGCTGGTGGCCACCTTCCAGGACAGCAGCGGCAGCATGGAGCTGGTGTGGTTCAACGGCATAGCCTACATGGAAAAGAACCTTCGGCTCAACCTCCCCTACGTGGTGTTCGGCAAACCGCAGCAATTCGGACAGCATTACAGCATCACCCATCCGGAGATGCACACGGAGGAGGAACAAACGAGAGGCAGCATTACGGTAGCCTACCAGCCCTTCTACAACACTTCGGAAAAGATGAAACGCTCCGGGCTGGACAGCCGCAGCATAAGCCGTCTCTGCTTGCAGCTGCTGAACGATTACAGCTCGCGCATCACAGAGTCCCTGCCAGGATACATCCGGGAGGCCTGCCGCCTGATGCCGCTGCCCCAAGCCCTGACGAACATTCACTTTCCACAGTCCAATGCACTGCTGCAAGCCGCGCAATACCGGCTGAAATTCGATGAGATGTTTTTCCTACAGCTGCAGCTGCTGCGGCACCGCCAGCATCAAAGCCTTCAACAGCAAGGCTTCCCCATGCCGAAAATAGGGGCGCATTTCCACCAATGCTACGACAACCTGCCCTATCAGCTGACCGAAGCACAAAAAAAAGTCATTAGGGAAATCCGCAACGACCTGGTCTCCGGTCATCAGATGAACCGGCTGCTGCAAGGGGACGTGGGCAGCGGAAAAACCATTACAGCATTGTTAATCATGCTTATAGCCATAGATAACGGCTACCAGGCCTGTCTGATGGCCCCCACGGAAATTTTGGCCCGACAGCATTTCCAAAGCATCAGCCGCACCTTGGCGGGCAGCGGCCTCCGCGTGGAGCTGCTCACCGGAAGCACCAAAGCCCCCGTCCGCAGAAAGCTGCTGGAGGATTTACAGCAAGGTGATATCCAGCTGATTGTAGGAACACACGCCTTGATTGAGGAAAAGGTTGTCTTCCGTTCCCTCGGCATTGCAGTGATTGACGAGCAGCACCGCNNGGGCTGGTGATTACGGATGAGCAGCACCGCTTCGGTGTGGAGCAGCGCGCCAAGCTCTGGCGCAAGAGCGACCCTCCCCCCCATGTGCTGATCATGACCGCCACCCCTATTCCACGCACCCTGTCCATGACCTTGTACGGTGACCTCCACCTCTCCGTGATTGACGAAGTGCCGAAAAACCGCAAGCCCATACAGACCTATCATTACAGCCAGCGGGCGTGGCCGGAGGTCTATCCGTTTGTCCGCAAACAGCTGCAGCAAGGGCGTCAGGCGTTTGTGGTCTTTCCGCTGATTGAGGAATCCGAGGCGCTGGATCTCCAGAACCTCATGGAAGGCTACGAGGCATTCCAACGCGATTTCCCTGAGCCATACTTCCACATCAGTTTTGTGCACGGGCGCATGGACAGCGAGGAAAAGAACCGGGAGATGGAGCGTTTCGCCACCGGCAAAACCCAGCTGCTGCTAGCCACTTCGGTTATCGAAGTAGGCATTGACATTCCCAACGCCAGCGTCATCATCATTGAAAACGCCGAACGCTTCGGGCTGTCCCAGCTGCACCAGCTGCGCGGGCGCGTCGGACGGGGCGCGGAGCAATCCTATTGCATACTGCTTACGGGCGACAAGCTCACCAGCGAGAGCCGCCGCCGCATTCAAGCCATGGTGGACACCAACAACGGATTCGAACTGGCCGATTTCGACCTGAAACTGCGGGGTCCCGGCGACATGAGCGGCACCCGCCAAAGCGGCATGATGGAGTTCCGTCTCGTCGATTTGGTGAAAGACGAGAAAATCATCAGCTACTGCCGCAACATCGCCCAGCAGGTCCTGCAGAAAGACCCCACCCTGGAAAACAAGGAAAATGCGGAAATCCGCCATTATTTAGACGAAAATCCGCATTCCCGCGTTGATTATTTACAAATCAGCTGACATGCATATCGGAAACCATACGTTTAACCGCCCTGTCGTCTACCTCGCCCCTATGGACGATGTCACTGACGCACCTTTCCGCGCCTTGTGCCATCGCATGGGCGCCGATGTGACCATCAGCGAGTTCATCGCTTCCGACGCCCTGATCCGGGAAGTGGAAGCCATACAGCGCAAATGGCAGTCTGCGGAGGACGAACACCCCTTCGGCATACAGATTTTCGGCAACAATGCCGAAAGCCTCTGCCAGGCGGCGCGCATGGCGGAAAGCCTCCATCCCGATTTCATTGATATCAACTGGGGCTGCCCCGCCAAAAAGATTGCAGGCAAAAACGCTGGGAGCGGTATGCTGCAGTATCCCGACCAACTGGTGGAAATCACCCGGGAAGTGGTACGCTCCGTATCCCTGCCGGTGACGGTGAAAACCCGCATCGGGTACAACGAGGCATCCAAACCCATAGTGGAACTGGCCAAACGACTGCAGGATGCAGGCGTGCAGGCCTTGGGCATACACGGCCGCACCAAAGTGCAGATGTATAAGGGAGAGGCGGACTGGAGCCTGATAGGCGCTGTTAAAAACGACCCGGAAATACACATCCCCATCATCGGCAACGGTGACATCACCACTTGGGAAACCGCCCGCGACCGCCTTTCCGCCTATCCCGTGGACGGTCTGATGATTGGCCGGGGCGCCATAGGGAACCCATGGATTTTCCAGCAATGCCGCGCCCTGCTGGAAGGCCGCGAAGTGCCGCCTCCTCCCTCCCTGTCCGAACGCGCCCTCGTCTGCGAGCAGCATTTCCTCGCCAACATCGCATTCAAAGGGGAGCATACCGGCATGCTGGAGATGCGCAAGCACTACAAGGCCTATTTCAAAGGTTTGCTCAACATCAAACAGCAGAAACTCACATTACTCACGTCTAACGACATCCCAGAAATCCTTCAAACCCTGCATAGTCTGCAGGAAATGGAGAATGCAAACAACACACAACCATGCTGATCAAAAACGCCAAATTCCTGAAAAGCAGCTCCAATTACAGCCAATGCCCTCCGGCAGACAAACCGGAATATGCCTTTGTCGGACGCTCCAATGTCGGAAAGTCCTCTTTCATCAACATGCTGACGGGACAGCACAAACTGGCCAAGATTTCGTCCAAACCAGGCAAAACCCAGCTGATCAACCATTTTTTGGTGAACAACAACTGGTACCTGGTGGATTTGCCCGGCTACGGATACGCCCGCACGGCCAAAACCCTGCGTATGCAATGGAGCAAAATGACCATGGAATACATCAAGAACCGGCGCAACCTCTACTACCTTTGCGTGCTCATTGACAGCCGGCTGACGCCGCAGAAAATAGACCTTGCCTTTATCACCCGATTGGGGGAAATGGACGTGCCTTTCCTGCTGGTTTTCACCAAATCGGACAAACAAAGCGTCTTGCGCACCGAACGCAATGTCCAGGCTTTTATGGAATGCCTGGACGAGCAATGGGAGGAACGCCCCCCCTATATCATCACTTCCGCGATCACCGGAAAGGGAAAGGAAGAGTTTCTGGACTTCGTTGAGGCCACCAATACGCAGCACCCCTTGCCCCAACCCACCCGCTGAACCGGCCGGATTCCGCCCTTTGCCGCACCGTGGCGTTTTCCCGCCGAATAAAAAAATCCCGCCAAACATTTTTCCTGCGGAGATGAGGCGGAATATTCATAAATATACTATTTTTGTAATTTGGTATGTAAAAAAGGATTCACCATGTATATATACAAATTCAGACTGCTTTACGATGAGGTGGAAGGCTTTGTCAGAGACTTTGAGATAGGCGCCAAACAGACGTTCAAGGTTTTTCACGAGGTCATACTGAACAGCATCAAGGGGCTGAACCCCCAGGAGCTGGCATCGTTCTATATTTGCGACCGCAAATGGAACAAACTGAAGGAAATCACCCTGGTGGACATGGAATCGGAAGTGGAAGCCTTCTCCAACGAGGCGGACGAAGCCGACGAAGCGCAGGACCAATACCTGGTGACGGAAAAAACCACCATGGAGAACGCGGTGCTATGCCAATACATCAACGATCCGCACCAACGCATCATTTACGAGCAGGATTTCCTGCACCTGCACACCTTCTACATTGAGCTCATCAAATCGCTGGAAGGGAAGGAAGACCAGACCTATCCTGTATGCACCCATAGCAGCGGGGAAATCCCCAAACCTGTAAACATCAAAGAGGAGGCCGGTTTCCAGGATTTTCTGGACGAGAACGAGGACGATGAGGACGAGCTCTTCTACGATGATGAGGATTTGGAAGGTTTGAGCACCGATTTGGACGAAACGATGGACCTGCTGTAATGCCCAGCCCCACCCTTATTGTCCTGACCGGACCCACCGCTTCCGGAAAAACCGCAACCGCCATCCGCTGGGCGGAACAGTTGGGGACGGAAATCGTTTCCGCGGATTCCCGGCAGTTCTACCGTGAAATGCGCATAGGCACCGCCGCACCGGAGGAAGCGGACCTGCTCAGGGTACCCCATCATTTTATAGGGAACCGCTCCATACATGAGCCTTACAACGTATACCGCTATGAGCAGGATGCGCTCGCCCTGCTCCAGCAACTGTTCCAAAAACACGAGCATGTCGTGCTGACCGGAGGCAGCGGACTCTATATAGATGCGGTATGCAACGGCATAGATTTGCTGCCCGACCCCGACCCCGCACTGCGTGAGAACCTGCACCGCATGCTGCGGGAAGACCGCAAGGAAGAGCTGCTGCACATGCTGAAAGAGAAAGATCCGGCCTATTACGCCACGGTGGACAAAAACAACCCCGTCCGCCTGATTCGTGCGCTGGAAGTCTGCATACAGACCGGCCAGCCTTTTTCCTCCCTGCGCATGCAGCAACAGAAAGAGCGCCCTTTCCGCATACGCAAGTACTGCCTTGAGCTGTCCAAGGAGGAACTCTACCGCCGCATTGACGAGCGCGTGGACCGCATGTTCGCCCAAGGCTTGGAAGCGGAAGCCCGCGCCCTGTACCCTTTCCGCCGGCTCAACGCCCTGAACACGGTGGGTTACAAAGAGCTGTTCGCCTGTTTTGACGGCCAATGCAGCTTGGAGGACAGCGTGCAGGCCATCAAAAACAACACACACCATTACGCCAAACGGCAAATCACCTGGTTCAAACGGGACACATCCTACTACCGGATAAGCCCAGAGAGCCCTTTCACCGAAACCGGAACAAACGAACAACCCGCATGAAAACCAAGCAATTTATCCTCTGTTTTTGCAGCGCATTCCTGCTGCTGAGCCTCTCCTCCTGCCGGCACAAAGCGAAAAACGACAATGTGCCGCAGGAAAACAACACCCCCATTGCACGTCCGGACTTTTCCGCAGACTCCGCCTACGCCTTTGTGGAGGCGCAATGCGCCTTCGGCCCCCGCGTCCCTGCCACGGAAGCGCACCGCCGTTGCGGAGCTTACCTCCAACACATGCTCGAACGTTTCTGTGACACGGTTTTCGTACAGGAATACAGTGTCCTCACCTACAACAAACTCAAGCTGCAGGCCCGTAACTTCATCGGCAGTTTCAACCCCCAAGCGGACAAGCGCATTCTGTTAGCGGCACACTGGGATTCCCGGCCCTATGCCGACCATGACCCTAACCCCTCCCTGCACCGCACCCCCATTGATGGGGCGAACGACGGCGGCAGCGGTGTGGGCGTGCTGCTGGAAGTCGCCCGGCAACTCAGCCTGAAACGGCCGGAAACCGGTGTGGACATCCTCTTTTTCGACGTGGAGGACTACGGCAGCCCCCAAGACGAAGAGGGGGAGACCGACGACTGGTGCCTCGGCTCCCAATATTGGGCGAAACATCCGCACGTGGCGGCCTACAAGGCGCGTTTCGGCATATTGCTGGACATGGTGGGCGGCCAAGATGCCGTTTTCTGCAAAGAGGGAACCTCCGCCTATTACGCCAGGGACATTCAGCAGCGGGTATGGAATTATGCGGCGCAACTGGGCCACGCCGCCCATTTCAGCCTGAAAGAAACGCCCCCCATTATTGACGACCATTTGTACATCAATCAGCTAAGCGGCATACCCGTTATAGATATCATTGAATACCATCCCGAAACAGGCTCGGGCTTCAATCCGAACTGGCATACTGTGAATGACCGGCTGGAATTCATTGACCGCGCCTCCTTGCAACGGGTCGGCGAGGTGGTGCTGTATACGCTGTACAACGAATAATCCCTGCATTTATGGAAAACATGCCATACGCCTCTGAAAACCCTCCCGCCAGCCTGCGCTGCCGGGGCAGACTAATTCCCTTGGAACACCCTTTGGTCATGGGCATTGTGAACGTGACGGAAGATTCTTTTTACGATGGGGGCAAACACCTGCTGCCTAAAGATTACCTGGCCCATTGCGAACAGCTTTTGAACGAAGGTGCGGACATCCTGGACATAGGCTGCGTTTCCACCCGCCCCCAAGCCAAAGACCTTC
>DBVK01000050.1:0-2047 GCA_002308135.1 Bacteroidales bacterium UBA1266 | reverse complement strand
AAGACGAGGAGATCCACACCGCAACAGAAGCCATACGCAACATTCACAAGCAATTTCCGGAAGCGCTGCTTTCCATTGACACCTGGCGTGCGTCCGTAGCCGAAGCCTGTGCGGAAAACGGCGCTGACATTGTGAACGACATTTCCGGCGGTGACTTCGACGAGCGCATGTTCCCCACCGTCGCCCGGCTGCAATTGCCCTACATTGTGATGCACACCAGCGGAAAACCGGAAGTGATGCAGGCGCTTACGGATTACGACGAAGATGTGGTGAAATCGGTCTTTCTCGCCCTAAGCCGGAAAGTGGAGACCCTGCACCGCTTGCAAGTGCGCGATGTGATTGTGGATCCGGGCTTTGGCTTCGGAAAAACGAAAGCGCAGAATTTCAGCCTGCTCAAGCATTTCAGCGTATTCCGCGCCTTGGAATGCCCCCTGCTCTGCGCCCTATCCCGGAAAAGCATGCTGTACCAAAGCATCCAAGGCACTCCCCAAGACGCCCTGGCCGCCACCGTTGCGGCCAACCTGATTGCCCTGCAGCAAGGGGCGAACCTCTTGCGTGTCCACGATGTGAAGGCGGCCAAAGACGCCATCACCATCTGGGAAGCCTGCCGCGACGCCGATTAGCTGCCCAATTCCAACTGATTCTTCACCAAGGCGAAATACGCCCCTCTGGCGGCGGTCAGCTCCTCGTGGGTACCGCGTTCCACAATGCGCCCCTGCTCCATCACCACAATCTGGTCGGCATGCCGCACGGTGCTTAGGCGGTGGGCGACAATCAATACGGTCCGCCCTTTGAAAAACCGCTGCAAATTTTCCATAATCACGCGTTCGTTATTGGCGTCCAATGCATTGGTGGCTTCGTCAAAGAAAAGGTATTGGGGGTTTTTATACACGGCCCGTGCAATCAGTATGCGCTGCCGCTGCCCCTGGCTCCGCCCTTTCCCCTCCTGCCCTATCATGGTGTCAAAACCAAGCGGCAAAGCCTCCACCATGTCCAGCAGACGCGCCACCCTGCAAGCGGAAAGCAGCCGCTGCATGTCCACCGTTTCCTCACCCACTGCAATATTGCGGGCGATGCTGTCAGAAAAAACAAAACCGTCCTGCATCACACTGCCACAACAATCCCTCCAGTAATGGCGGCTGATGGCATCCAAAGGGGTGTCTCCCACGCGGATTTCACCGGAAAGCGGCGGATAAAAGCCGAGAAGGAGCTTGAGCAAAGTGGTTTTGCCGCTACCGCTGGTCCCCACCACAGCTGTGACTTTACCCGCCGGAATATCCAAATCCACATCCCGTAATGTCAGCGCCCCCATGGCATCGTAGCGGAAACACAGCTTACGCACCTTGAGCGGCGGAGGCGTCCCTTCCACCCCGCCTAAGGAAAGACGATGCAACCTTCCCCCTTCCTCCTCCTCTTCGTCCGGACGGTTGTGAATCTCCCCCAAGCGTTCCAGGCTGATTTTGGCGTCCTGTGCCGACTGTATGAAGCCTATGAGCTGGTTTACAGGCGCATTCAACTGACCGATAATGTATTGCACCGCAGTCATCATACCCAACGTCATATCACCCCTTATGACCGCAGCGGCCGAAACAAAGGAAACCAGCAGGTTCTTGGTCTCGTTGATAAAAAAAGCGCCGCTCTGCTGGTATTGGCTCAACGCCAGACCCTTTATGCTGATTTTAACCAATTTGGACTGTATATGCTCCCATTCCCAGCGTTTTTGGCGTTCGCAATTGTTGAGTTTGATTTCCTGCATACCGGTGATGAGTTGGTAGAGGTTGCTATGCTCGGTAGCTGCTTGTGCGAACCTCTTATTGTCCAGTTCTTTGCGTTTTCTGAGGAATATGACTATCCAGAGCACATAGAGTATGCTGGCCACCAGGAAGATGATGAAGAGACGGATGTTGTAGAGCGCCAGCACTACGCTGAAGACGACGAGGTTGACCATACTGAAAAGGGTGTTTAGAGTGCTGGAGGTGAGGAACGACTCGATGCGGGAGTGGTCGCCAATGCGCTGCATAATGTCGCCGATCATCTTGGTGTCGAA
>DBVK01000114.1:7781-8352 GCA_002308135.1 Bacteroidales bacterium UBA1266 | reverse complement strand
ACAGAATTCCGTCACCACCACTTCGGATTTCACGGGCGCTTTTCTGAAACAGTACAACACCCGACAGGAATTTTTGCGTATTATAGGAGCCAACCTCCACTAATCAGCATCCGCCATGAAAAAACTACTGCCTCTGTTCATCATCCTGCTGTCATTGAAAGGATACGCCCAGCAGTCCATGCTGCACTGGGGGCTGCAAGCCGGAACCGACCTGGGATCCTCTGTGCAGGAAGCCTACCAGTCCCTGCAATGCACCCAGCGCTCCCTGTATGATTTCGGGCTGCAGTTCCGCATAGGCGGCCGCTTTTACGGAGGGACAGGCCTGAATTATTTCGTGGGAAACCAAAAGCTTTCCACAGCCGACTCCTCCTGCGACATCAAACACGACTACCTCGGCATGCCGCTGCGCATAGGGCTCTGCATAGTGAACCGCAGCAATGTGAAACTAAGGCTTGAAGCGGGGGTGGATTACCGTCTTTCGGTATACATCTCCCCCAATGACTGGAACTTGCGCCGCAACAACGACCTGCTGACCAGTCATTTCTTCGGCTACAGCGGCGGTATCGGAATG
>DBVK01000114.1:0-7754 GCA_002308135.1 Bacteroidales bacterium UBA1266 | reverse complement strand
CCGCCAATCCTCCAGCGGGCTCATGCCGCAAACCGCCCAGGGCGAAGGCCGTTTCTGGCTCAGCGCAGGCTTTTTATTCCATTGATTTATAAATCCTTTAAACCCCATACAAATGAACGAGACAAACCAACTCCAACCCCAAGCCGTTTGGAAGTATTTCCACGAAATCAACCAGATTCCCAGACCTTCCAAAAAAGAGGCGCGCATGATCGCCTACCTTATGGAAACCGGAGCGAAACTGGGTGTGGAAACCTTGAAGGACGCGGCAGGCAACGTGCTGATGCGCAAGCCGGCCACGCCGGGTCTGGAAAACGTGACCCCCATTATTTTCCAGGCCCACATGGACATGGTCTGCGAGAAAAACAGCGATGTGGATTTCAACTTTGAAACCGATGCCATTCAAACCTACATTGACGGGGAATGGCTGAAAGCCAAAGGCACCACACTGGGTGCGGATGACGGTATCGGTGTGGCGATGGCGCTGGCCATACTGGAAGACAGCGGACTTGCGCACGGTCCCATCGAATGCCTGTTCACAGTGGATGAGGAAACCGGCCTGACCGGAGCCTATGCCCTTGAAAAAGATTTCCTGAAAGGCAAAATCCTCCTGAACCTGGATTCGGAAGACGAAGGACAGTTCTTCATCGGATGCGCCGGCGGTAAAAACACGGAAATCACCATTGACTTTGAGGAAGAGGACGTGCCCAAAAACAGCAAAGCCTTCCGCGTGATGGTAAAAGGGCTGCAAGGCGGCCACAGCGGCGATGACATCAACAAGAAACGCGGCAACGCCATCAAAATGCTGACCCGCATATTGCACGAAGCCACTTTCGCCTACGATGCGGAACTCGCCCACATCGACGGCGGCAACCTCCATAACGCCATCGCCCGCGAAGCCTCGGCCGTACTGGTGATGCAAAGCCACCTGGAAGCGGAGTTCACCGACCACATCCGTCAATTCGAACGCACGCTGCAGCAGGAGTATAAAAATTCGGACGCCGGCGTGCGCGTGGAAATCACAGCGGCAGAACTGCCGAAAAAAGTCATGGACAACTACACCCAATGCGATCTGGTGCAAGCCCTGTACGCCTGCCCTCACGGCGTTTTAGCCATGGACCAGGACATTGAAGGCTTTGTGGAGACCTCCACCAACCTGGCCTCCATCAAAATGGAAGGCAAACAAATCAAGATTGTCACCAGCCAGCGTTCTTCCCTGGAAAGCAAAAAGGACGATGCCGCCAACATGGTCGCCTCCACCTTTGAGCTCATGGGCGCGGACATCAATTTCGGTGACGGCTATCCGGGATGGAGCCCCAATGCCGATTCCAAAGTACTGAAACTGATGACGCAAGCCTATCGCAACCTGTTCAGCAAAGATCCGCAAATCCTGGTGATCCACGCCGGATTGGAATGCGGCCTGATTGGGGAGAAATATCCGGACATGGATATGATTTCCTACGGCCCCACGCTGCGCGGCGTGCACTCTCCCGATGAAAAGCTGCTGATACACACCGTACAGGAGGTCTGGGACCTGACCCTGGAATTCATCCGCCTGCTGAACGCCTAAGCCATCCCCGCCATGAGGATAGGCCTGCTTTCGGACACCCACGGGTTTCTGCTGCCGCCGCTGCTCGAGTTCTTCGCCGATTGCGACGAGCTGTGGCATGCCGGAGACATAGGCAATGTGGAAACCCTGCATGCGTTACAGGCATTCAAGCCCCTGCGTGCGGTCTACGGGAATATCGACGGACAGGAAATCCGGCGGGAATGCGCGGAAGACGCGGTGTTTACCGTAGCAGGGCTGCGCGTCTGCATGACCCACATCGGAGGCTATCCGGGGCATTACTCCCCCCATGGCAGGCAGCTGCTTTCCACCCACCATCCGCAGGTGTTTGTCAGCGGACATTCCCACATTCTCAAGGCCATGCCCGACAGGGAGCATGGCCTGCTGCACCTCAACCCCGGCGCAGCGGGCTACCACGGCTGGCAGGAATTCACCACCGCCATGCGTTTCGATATACGCGACGGGAAGCCGGACGCATTGGAGGTTTACCGCATAGGCCGCAATCAGGCGGCCGCCTGGCGCAACTGAAAAAGGGATGGCCAACGGCCATCCCTTTTCTGCTCTGAAGCGCCCAAGCTTACAGCCCCAGCACTTCCAAACCCTGACGAAAACGGATGTCACGAGGAACCCCGCCCTTGTTGATCCGGTCGATGTCCTGCTGCATCTCCGGCTTGATTTTGCCGTTTTCCTTCGCGAATTTTTCCGCAAATTCGAAATTGCCGTCACCCTGTGTTTGCAGGATAACGCTTGCCCATCCCTCCATTGCGGCCTTTGCCTTGGGATAATGAATGTGATAGACGCCCTTTTCATCGCGGGTAAACGCATCTTGCGCATACATATAATTAAAGCACATGGCATTGGCGATTCCGTGCGCTTCGCCCGCACCAAACCTTACGGAACGGAACAGTCCGGTGATATAGGTGGTAATGGCATCCTCCTCGCTAATGTTGGTGATTTCCCCTTTTTCAATCAGGCGGCAGACCAGGAAAAGCCCCAGAATATCGGCCTTGGCCTCCTCCCAACTGGAACGCTGGTTTTTCATGGCCTCATCCACAGTGCCTTTCCCGTTGATGGTCTGCTTGATACCCAAGCCGTGCGCCACCTCATGGAAAGTCACATTCCAGAAAAAGGCGTCGAAGTTCAGGTGCTTTTGCGCCTCTTCATCCAAAATCAGCTGGCCGATGGGAAGCATGATTTTCTCGAACTTGGCCTGCATGGCATTGCGCAGCTGCAGACGCCGCGTGCCCTTCTTGGCATGGACACGCTCGTCGTTGGGCAGGTTGATGGCAATGGTTTTGCTGCCCGCATTGCAGTCGCCGGCATAGTAGACCGCATCATACACATTCATGTCAGAGGAAGTGCCGGGCACAAAGGTCTTGTATTTAGGGTCGCAAGGCAACTCCTTCTGCAAACCCGGAAGCATCTTGACAAATTTGGAGAGTTCCGCACTCCGCTCCTCGTCCTTCAGCACGATGAACGCTTCGTAGGAAGCCTTGGCCTTGTTGAGGTTGTCATCGTAGTTTTCAATCGGTCCGACCACAAAATCCAGCCGTCCGTTCTTCATATCCATCCAAGCCAGGTCGCTAGCCAGGTAATCGTCTGTTTCAAAAGCTTTTTTGCGTTCGTTCAGGTACTTTTTCATGCCGGGGTCTTCCGCCATAGCCGCGGCAGAATCCAGCAGGTGGCACACTTCCCGGATTTCAGCGGCATAAGCCTCCCGGTACCATACGGATTTCAGCTTGCCCTCCGCATCGCGGCGCAGCACCGTATAAAGGCTGTTTTTCGCCTCGTCGTCAAACGCTTCGAACTCCTCTGCCGTAATATCCTCCGGATAGTAGCAGCAGCCTGGCCGTTTCTCCCCGTAGCCCGGGACGAAAGGACGGTTGTCGTCCAGACGGTTCCACGGGCCGTACTGCACCATGGCAAAATCCTTCATGTAGGCGTCCGAAATGGTGTCCAGCAGGCTTTTGTCACCGAAGGTTTGTTTCCAGAACAAGTCGTCCATGATTTCAGCTATACGCACAAAAATGGGTATCAGCTGTTTTTCGTTCTCGGAAAGTTTGGCCACCAGTTCGGAATTCAGGTCAAACCACGCGTATTCCTCCACCATGGCTTTGCAGGGGGATTCCGGCTCCACCGGGGTTTCCGCTACGGTTTTCTTTTTGCAAGATGTTGATGCGCAGCACATAACAGCAAGCAGTACACAAAATGCAAGGTTTCTTCTCATTGTTCGTTTTTTTTTGATTAATACAGACTGCAAAAGTAAGCGTTTTTTGCATGCCGCCGAAAAGCGGGGCCAAGTATTTTTGCCCTCTGTTTTTTTCCTCCCACCCCGGCTTTTGTATACAAATTTTATGGACATTTGCGTTTACGAATAAATTCCATCGCTATGCAACACGTATCCTATGGCTGNNTCTGCTGTACGCTTTCGCACATCCCGTTAAGGGCTTCCGGCTCCCACCGTTCGGAAATGGTGAGCCAGCTGCTGTTCGGGGAGACGTATCGGGTGCTGCAATCCGAAGGGGACTGGCTTTCCGTGGAAAGCGACACGGACACCTACCGGGGCTATATCGCCGCCAACCAGCACTATGGGCTTTCCGAAGCGGAATACCTTTTGCTGCGGCAAACTCCGGCAGAATGCGCCCTTGAGCCTTTGGTCCTGCGCTGCGAAAACAACGGGCAACGGCTCACGGCGCCAACGGCCGCCACCCTTCCCCTGGATCCCCAAAACCACATCCGCATTGGAAAGCTGCAATTCACCCTGGAAAGCGAACGCCGTGCGCTGACCCTTCCCGACATCCTTGCCGGCTACACCAACGCGCCCTACCTTTGGGGCGGACGCACCCCCTGGGGGCTGGACTGCTCCGGTTTCACGCAAGCGGTCTGCAGAACCCAAGGCATAGCCCTTCCCAGGGACGCCTCCATGCAGGCGCAACTGGGGCAGGAAGTCCCCTTGGCGCAAGCGGGTTTCGGAGACCTCGCTTTTTTCCACAACGCGGAAGGGCGCATCGTACACACCGGCTGGGTGCTTTCCCCCGAGCGCATACTGCATTGCAGCGGCTGTGTCCGGGAAGACCGTTTGGATGAAAAAGGCATTCTCCGGATTTCGGACCTCACCTATACCCACGCCCTTCATTGCATCAAACACATTGCTCATTTCTAAACAGAAACCCATGTTACAAACCACAGAAAACATTCCTGTTGTCCCCAAAGAATTCGCGACCGTGGACAGCATACGCGCCACCGTGCACGACAGTCTGCAGAACATACGCAGCATCAACGATGTCAAAAGCGTAATCACGGGAGACAACCCCATCTTCAAGGACGCCATGGCCTCCCTGATTGACCTTACCGCCCAATTCATCCCCAGGCTGATTGTGTCCATACTGGTGCTATGGATAGGCTTCAAACTCATCAAGCTGCTGAAAAGGACCCTAGACAGAATCATGGAAAGGCAGAAGATGGAAGCCTCTCTGAGAAGCTTTTTGAGCTCTTTTGTTGATGTGCTACTGAAGATACTGGTAATCATCATGTTTATGGATATTCTCGGCATCAAGGTGACTTCCTTCATCGCCATTATCGGCGCCGCCGGTTTAGCCATAGGCATGGCCTTGCAAGGCACGCTGCAGAATTTCGCGGGAGGCGTGATCATACTGCTGCTCAAACCTTTCAAAGCGGGCGACTACATTGAATGCGCCCAATACAAAGGCTATGTGAAAGACATACGCATTTTCCACACTATCATACGTCCGTTCAACGGCCGCACCATCATTGTGCCCAACTCCGAACTGGCGACCACTTCCCTCATCAACCACACCAAGGAACCGCAAATCCGCCTGGACATTATCGCCAGCGTAGCCTACGGGACCGACCTTGACTTCGCCAAAAAGGTGCTGTTCAAAGTGGTGGAGAATGACCCCCTGATTTTGAAGGACCCCGCACCGAAAATCTCTGTTTCCAACCTGAACGACAGTTCCGTGGATTTCTCCCTATGGTTGTGGGTGAACACGGAGAACTACTGGACGGTCTGGATGCGCATACGGGAGAACGTATACAATANNACCACATCGAGATTCCGTTCCCGCAAGTGCAGGTGCATACCCGTTAAACCTGCGGCCCGCCCTGCCTTGTCCGCCCTGCCCTATCCGCCCTGTGCCCGGCGCAAGACACACAAAAAAAAAGGAGTGGTCACCCACTCCCTTATACTGCCGTCACCGTACGTGACTGTGTTTATTTGGACTTTTTAATTAAATCAACAATCGCTTTAAATGCCTCAGGTTGATTGGTGGCTAAGTCGGCTAAAACTTTCCGGTTCAGCTCAATCCCTTTCTTATGGATTTCCCCCATGAAAGCGGAATAAGACATACCGTACTGTCTTGCACCGGCATTGATACGATTGATNNATCCACAGACTCCGGAAATTACGTTTTTTGTTCTTCCTGTCACGGTAAGCGTACTGCTGGCCTTTTTCCCAGGTGTTGACCGCAACGGTCCAAACGTTCTTGCGTTTTCCGAAGTATCCTCTCGTTAAACTGAGGATTTTCTTTCTTCTTGCTCTTGAAGCAACATGGTTTACTGATCTTGGCATATTGAATCCTTTCTTTTTTTACGCCAGTGGCGTTTGCACGCACTCGACAAACTGGCTATAAATGAATAAATTTTTTCCGGTGTTCCGGAGACTAGCAATGCAGCATATCCTTCACCGCCTGCACATTGGCTTTGTCCACCGTGGTCGAATAGGCCAGGTTGCGTTTGCGCTTGGTGCTTTTCTTGGTCAGAATATGACTATGATAGGCATGCTTCCTTTTGATTTTTCCCGTGCCGGTAAAAGAGAATCTTTTTTTGGCACTCGCTTTGGTTTTTAACTTTGGCATTTTCTGTTAAATTTAATAATGTATGTAGGTAACGACAGTTGCTTATTTTTTGGGGGAGAGCATCAGTATCATGCGCTTGCCTTCCAGTTTCGGGGCGGCGTCCACCTTTCCGTACTCCTCGCAAGCCTCCGCGAAACGGCGCAGCATTTCTTCGCCCTGTTCCTTATACATAATGGAACGTCCGCGAAAGAACACATCCACTTTCACTTTGTTTCCGTTTTGAAGGAAACCGATGGCATGCTTGACCTTGAAATTGAAGTCATGCTCGTCGGTGTTCGGTCCCAACCGGATTTCCTTTGTCTCGATCTTGGCGGATTTGGCTTTGATTTCCTTCTGTTTTTTCTTCAGCTCGTACAAGTATTTCTGGTAATCCATCACCTTGCACACCGGAGGATTGGCGTTGGGCGAAATCTCAATCAGGTCCATGTTGCGGCTGAATGCGAGTTCCAGCGCCTCCCGGATAGGGACAATGCGGGCTTCGATGTCATCGCCCACCACACGCACCACCATGGAAGTGATTTCATGGTTCACTCTGAAGGGCGATTCCTTTCCCCTACTGGCGGGACCCCGGCCCTGACCATTGCGGATGTTGTTGTTTGCTACGATAATAAGGTTCTCCTATATTGAAAAGTTAACACTAAAAAAAGCCTCTTCCGCTCCCGCAAAAGAAGCTTGCAAAAGTATAAAAATTATCGTTATGTTTTTCAAGGGGACTGCTAAAATTTCCCCGCCTATTAGCATCTGAATGATTCAAAGGGAAAGCATTTGCTCCCATTTGGTTCCATTTCGCCATCTTTTGTTTTTAGTGTCAATCACATAGCCCATCCATGCCCATCTCCCCAAAAACAAAATCCTCCCGGAAAAAAATTGCAAAACAGTTCGCAAAGTGATTTTTAGAAGCCCCTTTCAAACCATTAAGCCTTTGCGCATAAAAAAAGCAACCCTCCTGCCCGGGCGGGAGAAAGGCTGCCCAACAAACAAATTATACAAACCTAAATCTGCGATCTTGTCACCCTTTTTTATATCAATAACCATGCCAAAAAAGCATCATCACCCCCTTCCCTTTCCGGGGAAAGACACATCTTGTGAAAAAAACCAAAAAGACAACACAACTTATTGATTATAAATATTTTTATTTATTAACGCTTTTTGTGAATTTCTTTCCCTGAAAGAGCAAAAAAGGATGCTGTGAATGCCATTATTTTTGCTGTATGGAGATGCGGAAAAACCGTATTGCCTTAACCTTTTCTCCCTCAAAAAAAAAAAGCTCGGGCGCCCAAAGAAAGGAATGTGGTCTGACGCAGTCTCCAGCGGAC
>DBVK01000112.1 GCA_002308135.1 Bacteroidales bacterium UBA1266 | reverse complement strand
CGTATGAGCAAGGATATGGAAGGCCTTGTCGAGACCTCTCTCAACCTGGCTATCGTCAAGACCACTGGCAAGAACTTCACCGTACAGGCATTGCTGCGCTCTTCGGTCGATACCGCCAAGGATGCGCTGGCCGAGCGTTTGGTCTGCCTGGCTGAACTGTCGGGCGGCACCTGCAAGCTGAGCGGCGCCTATCCGGGATGGAAACCCAATATGGAATCCCCCATACTGAAAACCATGATGGCCACCTACCACAAATTGTTCAATAAAGAACCGGAAATCAAAGCAATCCATGCCGGTCTGGAATGCGGCCTGCTGGGTGGCGTGTACCCCAATTGGGATATGATCTCCTTCGGTCCCACCATCATGCATCCGCATTCTCCCGATGAGAAAGTGAACATTGAAAGTGTGGACAAATTCTGGAAATTCCTGGTGGAAACTTTAGCTAATATTCCTGTAAAATAAATCATTAAAATTTTTAAAGCCGGCCTGGCAATGAGGCCGGCTTTTTCCCCTATGAAAAAAACACTGCCTTTTGCCGCGCTTCTCCTTTGCTGCCTTATCGGCCTCCCCTCCTGTAAAAAATACGAGGAAGGCCCTTGGATCAGCTTTTCCAAACCCGAAAACCGCATACGGGGTATTTGGGAATTGAGCGCGGTGTATAAAAACGGAAACAAAACCGCTACGGAAGCGCCCAGTGAAGTGGAAACCCCCGACGGGACCTGGGAACTGTACAAAACCGGCACCGTGCTGATCACCTATTACAGCGGCAACACCGTACTGAAAAGCAATGGAAGCTGGAAATTCAACAACAACAAGGAGAACCTGAACATGACGTTCACCACACGCTACGCTTCCGCCTCCCGGAGCTATAAGATACTCCGGCTCACACACAAGGAAATGAAAATCCAGCACACCGACAGCGATGGGGTGAAATGGGTGCTGGCTTTTTCCATGATTCAATCTTTTGCCGGCTATGAGTACTGACCCAAAATTCCGGAAATCCTTACAGCGCCTGTTTTCACGGGTTTCGGAACAACATATCGTACTCATGCTGAGCATTGCTGTTGGCGTAGTGTCTTCTTCGGCCGCCATCATCCTGAAAAATGCCGTTTTCTATACCCACCGGCTGCTGCAAGACGCTTTCCCGAAGACCGACTTCAACTATCTGTATCTGGCTTTCCCTATCATCGGTATAACTCTTACCGTATTGTTTATCAAATATTTCATAAAAGAAGACCTCAGCCACGGCGTAACCAAGATTCTGTATGCCATCAGCCGGAACAACGGGAAAATCAAACGGCATCACACCTATTCCTCATTGATTACCAGTACGCTGACCGTCGGTTTTGGAGGTTCTGTCGGATTGGAGGCGCCCATCGCCCTGACGGGTTCCGCCATCGGTTCCCAATTGGGGTCTGTCTTCCGCTTGAGCCATAAGTCCCTGATCCTTTTGACCGCATGCGGAACATCCTCTGCCGTGGCCGCTATTTTTAACGCCCCCATCGCAGGCATGCTGTTCGCCATTGAAATCCTGATGCTGGACATGACCACCACCGCCCTGCTGCCTTTGCTGGCCTCGGTTGTCACCGCCACTTCCTTTTCCTATCTTTTTCTCGGGAAAGACATCATGTTCAACGAGATACCTTCCGACTTGGACTATGCCATGCAAAACCTGATCTGGTATATCATCCTTGGCATACTCACAGGTTTCATGTCGGTATATTTCATGCGAACCAACGACTGGATCAACCGCATGTACGCGCACATACACAAACCGGCCCTCAAACTGCTTATCGGAGGCGGACTGCTCAGCCTGCTGATTTTCGTCTTCCCCACCTTTTTCGGAGAAGGCTACGACATGCTGGCCGATATACTGAACGGGAACGGCAAAACCGTGTTTAACAACAGCCCCTTGTACAAGCTGCAATTCAACGACATCACCCTGCTGCTCTTTCTGCTGCTGCTGCTTTTCCTGAAACCTTTCGCCACCGCATTCACCAATGCGGCCGGAGGCATAGGCGGTGTGTTCGCCCCTTCGCTTTTTGTCGGCGGAATCACGGGATATATACTGATCACCTTCTGCAACAGCTTCCTCGGACTGAACCTTTCCGTTATCAATTTCACGCTGGCCGGCATGGCAGGTGTGATGGGCAGCATCATGAAAGCGCCCCTGATGGCCATCTTCCTCATCGCGGAGATTTCCGGAGGGTACCAGCTGCTTATCCCATTGATATTATGTGCTATATCTTCCTATATCCTCTTTTATTCCTTTGAAAAATATTCTGTCTACACCAAGCCCTTGGCCAAACAGGGAGACCTGATCACCCACGACAAGAACAAGCAGGCGTTGACTCAATTGAACGTTTCCGATTTCATTGCCAACGATTTCCTCTGCATACGGCCCAACGCCACACTCTACGACTTGACCAAAATCATTGAGCAATCGAAACGGAACATCTTCCCCATGGTGGATGAAAACGGCATTTTTTACGGGCTGGTCATTCTGGATGATGTGCGCCACCTGATTTTCCATCCGGAAAACTACGACAAACCGGTGGACGAGTACGCCTTTGTCCCCAAAGAATCCGTCCATCCGGAGGAATCCATGTTCAGCGTGGTGCGGAAATTCGAGACTTCCGGAAACTACAACATGCCGGTCATTGACGAAACTGGCAAATACCACGGCTTCATTTCCCGCGCCAATGTCTACACAAAGTACCGGGAATACATTGAAGAGATTTCAGAAGATTAACTTGAAAAACAATATCATGAGAATATCATCCCACCTTTTGCGCGGAATGGCTGCCCTGCTGCTGGCGCTGCTGCTCCGCCCCGCCCAGGCGCAACGCATCTGCTTGGATTCCAAAATAAGCCATAACGGGAAACAGGAATGGCTGACCCTGCCGCAAAGCGAACTGAAGGAGAAACCGGAGACGAT
>DBVK01000075.1:13669-15453 GCA_002308135.1 Bacteroidales bacterium UBA1266 | reverse complement strand
TATACAGCGAGCCGACAAGGCTGCTTCCGATGGAGCTTGCCAGGTTCACCCGCTGGGATTCCCCTCCGGACAAAGTGTTGGACGGCCGGTTCAGGGTCAGGTATTCCAGGCCGAGGTCGCAGAGATAGCCCAGCCGGGTGCAGATTTCCTTAAGCAGGTTTTCGGCGATTTTCTCTTCTTGAGGCGTGGGAAAGCTAAGGTTTTGGAAAAACTTCAGGCATTCCCCCAGGGGCATTTCCACGATTTCCTGTATGTTTTTCCCTCCAATGCGCACATATTCCGTTTCTTTGGTCAGGCGGCTGCCATGGCATTCGGGGCAGACCGTTTTCCCTTTATAGCGGGACATCAGAATGCGGTATTGGATTTTATAGGCGTTTTCCTCCAGCCATTGGAAGAAATAGTCCAAGCCCTTGAAATAGGCGTTCCCCGTCCAGAGCAGGCGGTATTCCTCCTTGCTCAATTTGCAGACAGGCCGGTGTATGGGGAAATTGCACTTGGGCGCGGCTTCGATGAGCGCATCGCGGAAAACGGACATTTTTTCCGTTTTCCAGCAGACGATAGCGTCTTCATATACCGAGCGGCTTTTGTCCGGAATAACCAGATCCGGGTCTATTCCGATGATGTTCCCGAGACCACCGCACTTCGGACAGGCTCCGTAAGGCGTGTTGAACGAAAACATATTGGTGCTTGGTTTCTTGAAAAGGATACCGTCTTTTTCAAAGCGGTTGGAAAAACGCTTGTGCTGTTTTTCCCCGTCCGCAGCGAAGATTTCCAGTTCGCAGTAACCCTGGCCTTCAAAAAAGGCGGTTTCCACCGACTCTGCCACCCGGGCGTGGTTTTCATCCGTTTTTTCTGCGGTAAAGCGGTCGATGAGCAGACGGAGGTCTTCGTCTTTTGCCGCCTCCCGCTTCAGGTAGTCCGAAATGGAGACCGTTTCCCCGTTCGCAAGGATGCGTGAGTAGCCTTGTTGCATCAGCAGTTTCAGTTGCTCCTGCTGTGTGCGTCCGTTCGAGACGGAGAAAGGGGCGTACAAAACCAGCTTGTCGGTTTCGGGAAGGGAAAAGACAAAATCGCAGACATCTTTCACACTGTCTCTTCGCACCAGTTCCCCGGAAACGGGCGAATAGGTTTTGCCCAGGCGGGCGAACAGCAGTTTGATGTATTCATAGATTTCGGTTGTGGTGCCCAAGGTGGAGCGGGGATTGCGCGTATTGACCTTCTGCTCTATGGCAATCGCGGGCGGAATGCCCGAAATCATGTCCGCGTCCGGTTTGTGGATTTTTCCCATAAACTGCCGGGCGTAGGCGCTCAAGGATTCAATATAGCGCTGCTGCCCCTCCGCATACAGGGTGTCAAAGGCCAAAGAGGATTTTCCCGATCCGGAAAGGCCGGTTACCACGATGAACTTGTAGAGCGGAATATCTATGTCAATGTTTTGCAGGTTGTTGACACGTACCCCTTTGCAATGAATATACGTTTCCCCCATACAGGGTGTTATTTTTCAATAAGCATATCGTCCATTTCAATGTTCTTGAAATGGTCGTAGTCAAACAGATTGCTGATGGAGTTGTTGTTCACCACCCCGTCAATAACGGCGGCGAACAGTTTTCCGGTGGAAAGCACCGTGATTTTGTCCGATTTTTTGCGCAGTGGAATGGTATCGGTGACAATCAGCTCCTCAATGACGGAATGTTCAAGGTTGTCGTAAGCTTTGCCCGATAATACGGGGTGTACGCACATGGCGCGCACACTTCGGGCGCCGGCTTCCCTGATGGCTGCCGCGG
>DBVK01000075.1:799-13540 GCA_002308135.1 Bacteroidales bacterium UBA1266 | reverse complement strand
GCCGCCGGTGTCGGGGGAAGCGATGCACAGGTTTTCAAAATGCCGTTTTTTCAAATAGGGGAGAAAAATACGCGAGGCGTAAATGTTATCCACCGGAATGTCGAAAAAGCCTTGGATCTGGTCGGCGTGAAGGTCCATGGTAATCACCCTGTCCACCCCGGCTGCGGTCAGCAGGTTGGCGACCAGCTTGGCGCCTATGGGAATACGGGGCTTGTCCTTCCTGTCCTGACGTGCCATGCCGAAATAAGGGATGATGGCGATGATTTTGTTGGCCGAAGCGCGACGGGCGCCGTCAATCATGTACAGCAGCTCCATCAGGTTGTCCGCCGGAGGGAAGGTGGATTGGATCAGAAACACGTCACATCCCCTCAGGTTTTCACAGAAGGCGGGTTGGAATTCCCCGTCACTGTATACGCACACTTCGGTTTTCACCAAATCCTGTCCGTAGGATTCGGCAATACGTTCGGCTAATTCCCGGCTTGCTCTCCCGCAAGCTATTTTGATGTTTGATGCCATGGCGATAGTAATAGTGTTAATTATTCAAAGTTGTAACTTGCATTCGGTGTGTCTTTTTCTTCGTATTTGCTGCAATCGAAGTTCAGGTCCGCCCCCGGACTCTCCGGTTTGGGGAAATCTGTTTTTTCCAGGTTCAGCTCCTTGTCCGCATAACATTTCTGCATAAACAGCGCCCATACGGGCAGGGCGGTGTTGGCCCCTTGCCCGAGGTTGGTGGAGCGGAAATGGGCCGCCCGGTCTTCGCACCCTACCCATACACCGGCGGTCAGCAGGGGGGTGTACCCCATAAACCATCCGTCGGAATTGTTGTCGGTGGTCCCGGTTTTCCCCGCCATGGGCATGTCCAGTTTGTAGCGGTAGTGCAGCCTTACACCGGTACCGTATTCCACGACGCCTTTCATGAGCTGCACCGTCTTGTAGGCGGACACTTCATCCATGGCCTCGTTCTGCTCCATGGAAAAAGAGGCGATGATATTGCCTTTGTTGTTGCATATCTTGGTAATAAACATGGGCTTTACATAAACCCCCTTGTTGTTGAAGGTGTTGATGGCCCCCACCATTTCATACAGGCTGAGTTCGCAAGTACCTAAGCAAATGGAGGGAACCGCCGGAATTTCACTGCTGACGCCCATTTTCCGGACCAGGGCAATGATGGCGTTGGGTCCGAAGCGTTTCATGAGGTAGGCAGACACATAGTTCAGGGAGTTGGCCAGGGCATCTTTCAGGGTGATCATCTGACCGGCCTTGTAGTCATTGGAGTTACGGGGCGTCCATTCCTCTCCTGTCTCGGTTTCTATGGTGACAGGGAGGTTGGGGACCCTGGTGCATGGCTCAAACTCGCTTTGCTGCATGGCAAACGTGTACACAAAAGGTTTGAAGGTGGAACCCACCTGACGGCGGGACTGGGTGACATGATCGTATTGGAAATGGTAGTAGTCGGTGCCTCCCACATAGGCCTTGACATGGCCCGTGGACGGCTCCATAGCCATCAGTCCGCAGGAGAGGAAGGATTTCATATAGCGGATGGAATCCATAGGGGACATGATGGTGTCCTTTTCCCCATTGTAGGTGTAAACCCACATGCGGACAGGTTTTTCAAAGATTTTCCGGATTTCCTCCTCGCTCTTGCCCTCCCTTTTCAGGTTGCGGTAGCGGTCGGAGCTTCTCATGGCGCTGGTCATGATGCTTTCCGTCTGTTCGTCGGTCAGGCGGTAGAAGGGCGCGTTCTTATAGCCTTTCCAATGGGCGAAGAACTGGGGCTGCAAGGTGCGGCTGACCCATTCGTCCACCGCTTCTTCCGCATACTTTTGCATTTTGTAGTTGATGGTGGTGTAGATTTTGAGGCCGTCTTTGTAGATGTCCCATTTGCTTCCATCGGGTTTGCGGTTCTTTCTGTCGTTGGCCCAGCGGTTCACCTCCTGCCGTATGTATTCCCTGAAATAGGTGGCCAGGCCGCTGCGGTGGTCCTGCAATTTGAAATGCGAGAGGTCTATGGCTTTTTCCTGGCTCGCTTTGCAGGTTTCGTCGTCCAGGTAGTTGTATTTGCGCATCTGGGAAAGCACCACGTTGCGGCGTTGCAGGGCGTTGTCCGGATTCCGCCGGGGGCTGTAGTAGGTGGGGGCTTTCAGCATGCCGACCAGCAGCGCGGACTCTTCCAGGTTCAACTCCGCCGGTGTCTTGTCAAAATAGGTTTTGGCGGCGGACTTGATACCTTGGGACATGTTTCCGAAGTCCACGGTGTTTAAATACATGGAGATGATTTCGTCCTTGGAATAGTTGCGCTCCAGTTTGACGGCGACCACCCATTCTTTGAACTTGGTGAACACCAGTTGGAAGAAATTGGCGTTCGGATTTCTCGGGAAGAGGTTTTTGGCCAATTGCTGGGTGATGGTGCTGCCGCCTCCTTTGCGGTGTCCCGTGATTAAGCCGGCGGCCACCCGGACCAAGGCTTTGGCGTCTATGCCGGAATGCCGGTAAAAACGGCTGTCTTCCGTAGCGATCAGTGCATGAACCAGGTCTTCGGAGAGCTGGTCATAAGACACATTGGAGCGGTTTTCAATATAGAATTTCCCCAACACATAGCCGTCCTCGGAGATAACCTCCGTTGCCAGGTTGGTTTTCGGATTCTCCAAATCTTCGAAGGAGGGCATGAATCCCAGCCATCCCAGGGAGATGAAAAGGAAAACCAAAAAGACGCATGCCCATCCTCCGATGACGATACGCCACCACCAGGTATGAAAGCTGCTGTTTTTTCGCTTGCCTTTCGGCATCGGTTTCCCCCCTTTTTTTTTAGTTGCCATGTGATAAAGCTTGTTTTTCGATTGCTGTTTTCTTTAACGCCATGCCGAAAGACGCCACGCCTTTGACTTTGTCCGTGCGAAGGCCTTGGGTGAAACGCATGGCGTATTTGCCGGGCATGGGGAATCGGAGCAGGCTGTAATTCACTTCCAGTTCCTTGATGCGCTGCCCTTTCCCCAAGGGTTTCCCGTCCGCTTCGAACAGGAAGCAGTGCAGGGTGTCCTGGCTGCAGCTGCCGTCAGGGAAAGTGGTCTGCAGGAACAGGAAGATGTCCTGGTAGGGGAAAAGGTCGGTGTAACGGAAATTCAGTTTGAAGGCGTAGGGCGTGGAGGTGTCTTTGATTTCAAACACGAAAGCGGGTTGGTCTTCCATGTTCCAGGCTTCGCCTTTGAGCGGGTAGTGGGCTTCGTAATCATAGGAGGAGCCGCAGGAGAAGCACAACATGCCGCATGCCAGCAGAAAGACCGTATGTGCTATGTAGGTGAGGCGCTTCATCAGTCGTTGATTTTTTTGAGGTCATCCATGTTGAAGTTCACTTCCTCCTCTTTGTTCTGGTTGACTTCCGCATAATCCTCCAATGCGGGGATTTTCTCCCCTTTTTTATTCAGGGCAATGATTTCCTTCACTTTTTCCGCCGGAATGGCGTAAAGGATGTGGGACTGGTCGTTTTTATAGGAATACCACATCAAATGCTTGAAAATGTCAATCTTGGAGCAGGTGGCGTCCCCCTTTTCCGTGCCTAGCGGAATGTGGGTGTTCGGAAAGTTCTTCAGCTCCTCCACATAGGTGTCGTATTCGTAGTTGAGGCAGCATTTCAGTTTGCCGCATTGGCCGGCCAGCTTCTGGAGGTTCAGCGTCATTTGCTGGGTTTTTGCCGTGCTGGTGGTCACAGAGCGGAAATTGTTCAGCCAGGACGCGCAGCAGAGTTCCCTGCCGCAGCTTCCTATGCCTCCCAGACGCGCCGCCTCCTGCCGAACGCCGATTTGCCGCATCTCAATGCGTATCTTGAATTTGTCGGCCAGGATTTTAATCAGTTCCCGGAAGTCAATGCGTTCGTCCGCGGAATAGTAGAAAATGGCCTTGGAGCCGTCACCCTGGTATTCCACATTGTTCACCTTCATGTTGAGTTTCAGGTCCCATGCGGCATAGCGCGACTGCATCATCGTGCTTTCCTCCTTTTGCACCACGCTGATCCACTTTTCAATGTCGGTGGCGCGGGCCTTGCGGAGCAGTTTTTTCGTAACCCCATGCACGTTTTTGTTTTGCAGCTGCAGCTTTACCTGCTCCCCCACCATGGACACAATCCCGATGTTGTTGCCGGTGTTGGCTTCCACCACCACAATGTCCCCGACTTCATAGCGGTCCTTGCCTGAGGGCAGCGCAAAAAAGTCCTTGTGGCCGTTTTTGAAACGGACTTCCAGAAAAGGAAACGCTTCCGCCTCTTGGAGGCCATTGCCCCCGCACCAGTCGTAGGAGGCCATTTTGCAGCAGCGGTGCTGGTATAGGTGGCGGTTGTTCTCGTTAGGATTGGGAATGCCGCACAGCCCTCTTGTCAGAAAAGGGTTGGCTGCGATTTTGTCCGCTTCGTAGCTGTGGTCGGCGGAAACATGTATATCTTCTTCAATCTCTTGATTTTCGCTTATAAAATTGGCTTCTTCCATCAGGTTTCAACAATATCATCTTTTAGAATACAAAAATAATCAATTTATGAAAGCGAAACAGGATTTTGGGGCAAATAATCTGAAGCGATGGAGAAGGCGTATCTTTTCTCTTCATTCACATGGGTTTCTATAAATTCTTTTCCGTGAAGGACAGTGTGCAGGTCACCGGCTATGCCGCAGCCGCGCAGTTTCAGGACGGCTTCCTTGCGGGTCCAGTATTCGGTGAAGCGGCGTCCGGGCATGTCCGAAGCCAGGATGTCCGCCGTCTCCCCGGCATTCATGGTGCGCTGCAGCAAAGCGCTTTTGCATGGGCGGAAAGACTCTATGTCAATACCGACCGGGTTTTTGGAGACAATAACAGCAAACGCGTTTTTGCAGTGGCTGATATTGAAATGGATGTCCGGAAAATCGCGCAACACAGGCTTCCCGTGCGCCAGTTCCTGAAAGACAAGCTCCGTCTCCTTTTTCGGGATCAACCGGTTTTCAAAAAGAAGCGTTTGCAGCATCTCGTATGTCTTCAGGCAGGCGTAACGTCCGAAAGCGTGCTTGAAAAGAAGGGCCTTTTCCCGGCGTTGGGCGGACACAAGCGGCAACAGGCGCCGGATTTCCGCTTCCCCGCACTCCTCCATACGGTCGAAAACGAGGTGTTTCATGGCCGTTTGCTCAATTGGCTGAACGTTTTTTTCCGGAACAGGAAATAGTCGAAAACGATTTTCCCCTGGTACATTTTCCCGGTGGAACGGCTATGGTCGATCTTTTCCCGTTTTTTGCGGGTTTCGGGCAGCAGGCGCAAAAAGGCGCGATGCGCCTTGTAAACGGCGCTGAAATCCCCCCAGCCGGTGCTGAGCAGGAAACGGAACGAGGCGGTGACGTCGCCTATCCAGCGTACCAGAAAAACGGGGAACAGCCGCTTGTCCGGAAGGTTTTTATACAGCATCAGCCAATTGTTGCGGAAATTCAGAAAGGTTTTACGGGAAGAGGATTTGGGCAGGGTGGCGCCTCCCAGATGGTACACTTTGGATTCCGGGCAGCAGACCACTTTATAGCCGGCGTTGCGCACCCGCCAGCAGAAGTCGATTTCCTCCATGTGCGCGAAGAAATCCGCGTCCAGGCCCCCCAGCTGGCGGTAAACCCCGGAACGGACGAACATGCAGGCCCCGGTCGCCCAGAACACTTCGCTTATGGTGTCGTATTGGCCTTCGTCCTTTTCCAGGGTGGAGAAAATCCTCCCCCGGCAGAAGGGATAGCCGTAGCGGTCAATGAAACCTCCGGCCGCCCCGGCGTATTCAAAGCGGTCCTTTTCCAGTTGCGACAGCAGTTTGGGTTGGCATACCGCAACGTCCGGGTGGGCGTCCATGTAGGCGGTCACCGCTTCCGTCCAGCCAGCTTCCACCTCCACATCGGAATTCAGCAGGCAATAGTATTCGGCCACAATGCCCGCGAGCGCCCGGTTATAGCCTTCGGCAAAACCGTAGTTTTTGTCCAGCTCCACCACTCCTATCTCCGGATAATGCTGACGGACAAAGGCCACAGAGCTGTCTGTGGAGGCGTTGTCAGCCACGTAGACCTTGCAGTCCCCTTGGGTGAAGGCCGCTACAGAGGGGAGAAAACGCTCCAAAAGCGCTCTTCCGTTCCAGTTCAGAATGACAACTGCCGTTTTCATGTTCAAAAAGAAAATGCAAAAGTAAACAAATCTCCTTTTCCCTGCTGTTGGTTTTTTTGTTACTTTTGCACATTTTCTAATGGGAAGGATTTCATGGACAAGAAAACGATAGACGACTATTTCTCTGCCTATTTTGACCGTTTTGGCGCTTCATTGCCGTTTTCCGGGGAGGACATTGGCATCCGGGAAGCGGCGAAAGCCGCCTTTTTAAAGGAAGGTATGCCGGATGTTTCCCGGGAAGCCTGGAGGAAGTTCCCTTGGGAACGGATTATGCATGCCTCCTACCGTATGCTTCCGCCATCGGAGACCTATCATCCGGTGGATGCGTATTTTCAATGCAACACACAGGAAATCAATGCAGAAATGTTTCCTTTCCTGAACGGGTGGTACCAGCACAGCAACGCGCCGCTCACCCGTTTCCCGAACGGTTTGGTGGTCGGAAGTTTGCGCGAGGCCGTCAGGCAGTATCCGGACAAAACGCTTCCTTATCTGCGGCAGCTCCCCTCCTTTTCCAACGGCATGATTTCTTTCAATGCCGCCTTATGGCAGGACGGGTTCTTTGTGTATGTGCCCGACGGTGTGAAGGTGCATCATCCTATACAGCTGGTGAACATGGTCAAGGCGGATGAGGATATCCTGATACAGCCGCGCCATCTGGTGATCCTGGGCGAAGGGGCCTCCCTGAAGCTGGTGCATTGCGACGAGTCGCTGCAATGCAAGGAAGCCTTCATCAATACGGTGACCGAAATCCGGGTGGGCGCTTCCGCTCGTTTTGACTATTATAAGCTGGAGAATAACGACAACCGGGCCGCCATGGTGAACCACCTGCTTATCCGTCAGGAAGCGCATTCGGAAGTCAATACGCACACCACGATTTTCAATGGGGGGCTGGTGCACAACACCATACGGGTGGATCTGGACGGCCCTTTCGCCAAAGTGAACAACAACGGGCTCTACCTGACGGACGGAAAGCAGCATGTGTCCAATTTTGTGTCGGTCTGCCATCACAGCACGGACGGGACAAGCAACCAATTGTACAAGGGCATTCTGGACGACGAGGCTTACGCTTCCTTTATCGGTCATGTGCTGGTGGAACCCCATGCCCAGCGGACGGAAGCGCACCAGATCAACCGCAACATTCTGCTGAAGGATTCGGCACGCATTTCGGCCAAGCCTTTTCTGGAGATCTATGCCGACGATGTGCAGTGCACCCACGGCGCCACGGTGGGCCAATTGGACGAGGAGGCGGTGTTCTATTTGCGCTCCAGGGGGATTTGCGAACGCAACGCCAGGGTGCTGCTGATGCATGCCTATGCCAAGGAAGTGATCGGCAAAATGGACATCCCCGCTTTATGCGAGCGGACGGAAAATCTGGTGAGCAAACGCCTTTCCGGTGAAACCATACAGTGCGGCGACTGCATGCAATGCAACAAAAAAATTGATTTTCAGGTGGACTTTCCGGAATGTTAAAAGGTGAAAACCCGTTTGCCGCCGGCATAAGGGTTTTCGGTCCGGATATATACGTGCACACAGTTTTCGGGAATCAGCCCCCCGATGTTTTCCGGCCATTCGACAAAGCAATAGTCCCCGCTGTACAGGTATTCCTCCACGCCTATCTCTTCCGCTTCGCGGAGGTTCTCCAGGCGGTAGCAGTCCAAATGGAAGATGCGCCCGCCCTGGGGCAGCGGATATTCGTTTACAATGGCAAAGGTGGGGCTGGTGGCATGGTCAGCACTTCCCAAAACCGTGCAAACCGCTTGCACAAAGGTCGTTTTCCCCGTGCCCATTTCCGCATGCAGCGCAAACACCCGTTTGTCCGCATGGGTTTGCAGCAGCTGTTCCGCCACGGCCGTCAGGCCTTCCGTTGAGTCACACGTGATGGTTGGCATGTTTTCCCTTTTTTCAGACGCAAGGAAAACGAAATGGGAGAAGAAATCGTATGTACCTCAAAAGATATTTGTTTTTTTGTTATTTTTGCCAAAGGTGGGCTATGTTTTATGGATTAATTTAAAGCATTTAAACAGAGTATATTACAAACAGAGGATTGTCCAATAAAAAAAACAGATTATGGCAAAAGAGGAGATTACGGGTATGAATATGGAACAAACCGCCATCCGGTATTCCGATGAGGAGCTTCAGGAATTCAAAGAGTTAATTTTGGATAAACTGGAAAAGGCCCGTCGGGATATGGAAAGCTTCAAAAGTTCCATGAACGGTTCTTCCGGGAATGACACGAATGACACGGCTCCCACGTTCAAAATCCTGGAGGAGGGCCAGCAGACCTTGCTTAAGGAGGAGAATGCGCAATTGGCGTCCCGTTTGGAGAAATATATTCAGAATCTGGAGGCGGCGCTGGTCAGGATAGAAAACAAAACCTACGGCATCTGCCGCAAAACGGGCCAGCTGATTCCCAAGGAGCGTTTGCGCAGCGTGCCTCACGCCACCCTGTCCGTAGAGGCCAAACTGGAAGAAAAAAAGAAATAGGCTGCGTCTTGAAAAAACGTTCCATCTGCGTTTATCTGCTGATTTTGCTGCTGATAGCCGCTGATCAGGCGCTGAAGGTTTGGGTGAAGACCCATCTTTCCCTGGGGGAGCAAATAGCGGTGCTTGGCAAGTGGTTTAGTCTGCATTATATTGAAAATGAAGGAATTGCTTTCGGTATGGTGTTTTGGAGCCGTCCGATAGGCAAGGTGCTGCTAACGCTGTTCCGTCTGTTCGCTTCCGGATTTATTCTGTGGGCGATCCATAAAATGCTTCATCACAAGGAAAAACTGCCCTTCGGCTTCATTCTGTGCAGCATGCTCGTTTTTGCCGGTGCTTTGGGCAATGTGACAGACTGTGTGTTTTACGGACGGCTTTTCTCCTATTCCGATTACTACGGCCCTGTGGCCTCCATGTTTCCGGAAGCCGGCGGATACGCGCCTTTTTTCCAGGGGAAGGTGGTGGACATGCTGCAGTTCGATTTGTTTGACATCCCCTTGGGTGCGAACCGTATATTCCATTTTTTCCCTGCGATTTTCAATCTGGCGGATGCCTACATCACCACCGGACTTTTGGTGATACTGGTTTTTTACGGACGGGTTCTTTCGGCCTTCGTGTCCTCCTTTGATGCTAAAAAAGAGGAAGAATCCTGCTAAAAACCATGCTTTTGACAGCGGAAGCCGGCAAGGGCAGGCGCATGGTGTGTTTTTTAAAATCACTGGAAAACAAATGATTGCATTTTCAAAACAAAAAATCCCATTGTTTTATTGGAAAAATATAAAACACTGAAACAGAATAGTTTAAAAATATTTTTTAAAAAAAGTAAAGAAAATCAACGTTTTGTATTTAAATATGTTATAATTTTGCAACGTTTTGTTTGGAATGGGGAAATCCGTTCCGACAGGTATTAATTTAATAAAATTACGGAATTATGACAAAAGCAGAAGTTGTTGCTGAAATCGCCAGCAAAACAGGTATTGAGAAAGTTGCCGTGCAACAAGTGGTTGAAACTTTCATGACGACAGTGAAAAATTCTTTGCTGAAAAAGAACAATGTGTATTTGAGAGGCTTTGGCAGCTTCATCGTGAAAGAGAGAGCCCAGAAGACCGGACGGAACATTTCCAAGAACACCACTTTGGTTATCCCCGCCCACAATATCCCTGCCTTCAAACCGGCCAAATCGTTTACCAATACCATTAAAACGAAAGTAAAATAATTAAAGTGTCAAGCCATGCCAAGCGGTAAAAAAAGAAAAAGACATAAAATGGCAACCCACAAAAGGAAAAAACGTCTGAGAAAGAACAGGCATAAGAAGAAATAGCCTTTTGTGGAACAAACAACTGTAAAAACTAAATTACGCATGGAATGTGCGTAATTTAGTTTTTTTTATTTTTCATACCATACAATACCCATGGGAGATGAGTGAAAGCGGGAAGAAAGAGTTATATGTAAATGCAGGAGAGAAAGATATAGAAATTGCCCTGTTGGAGAACAACACCTTGGTGGAATTGCACAAGGAGAAGATCAACAGCAATTTCATGGTGGGAGATATTTATTTGGGAAGGGTTCGCCGTGTTGTTCCCGGCATGAATGCGGCATTTGTTGATATAGGACATGAAAAGGACGCCTTTCTCCATATTTCGGATTTGGGGAACAAAGTACTGACGTTCAATAAATATATTCGGGAGAAATTGCAAGGGGGCCGGTTTGATCTCATGCGGCAGGAATATCCGCTGGAGCCATTGGTCAGCAAATCCACGGGCATCAAGGATATTTTCTCGTTCAACCAGCTGGTGATGGTGCAGGTGGTGAAGGAGGCGATCTCCACCAAGGGGCCGCGTGTGTCCTGTGAGATTTCGTACGCCGGCCGTTTTCTGGTGCTGATTCCGTTTGCCAATGAAATCATGATTTCCCAGAAAATCAAGAACCGTAAGGAGCGCAGCCGCCTCTTGGGCCTGGTTTCCGGCATAAAGCCCAAGAATGTGGGCATTATCATACGCACTGTGGCGGAAAAACAGGGCAAGGAGGAGCTGCTGGCGGATTTGCGCGACTTGTTGGAGAAATGGAAAGCCACTTTGGATAACATTAGCGGCACCTATTTCCCCAAAAAGCTATGCAGCGAGCTGAACCGTACCTCTTCCCTGCTTCGTGATATGCTGAACGACAGTTTCACCGCCATCTACACCAACAGCAGGCAGCAATACGAGAACTTGAGCTCCTATGTCAGACAGATTGCACCAAACCAGGCCGGTATTGTGAAATACCACAACCGCCCCACCCCCCTGTTCGAGTATTATGGCATCGACCGCCAAATCAAGAGCGGTTTCGGGAAAATAGTGGCGATAAAAAACGGTATCTACCTGATTATCGAACAGACAGAGGCCATGTATGTGATTGATGTGAACAGCGGTCACAAAATGGATTCCCAAAAACCGCAGGAGGAGAACATCCTGAAAGTGAACATGGAGGCCGCCGTGGAAATCGCGCGGCAGCTGCGATTGCGCGACATTGGCGGCATTATCATTGTGGACTTCATTGACATGCGTCTGGCGGAGAACCGTAAGGCCCTCTACAACCGCATGGTGGAGGAGATGAAAAAGGATAGGGTGAACCATACCATACTGCCTATCAATAAATTCGGACTGATTCAGATTACAAGGCAAAGGGTGCGTCCGGAAACCAATACCGATTTGCTTGAAAAATGCCCGTCCTGCCACGGAAGCGGTAAAATCAAGCCCGCGGTCATGGTTTTGGATGAGATTCAGGAAAACCTGGAGTTCCTGATGCGCAACCACAGGCACAAATGCCTGACCTTGCAGGTGCATCCTTTTATATACGCGTATTTGAAAAGAGGTTTTCCGAGCCTGCACCTGCAGTGGGTGTGGCGGGCGAAGCAATGGTTCCGCCTCAAGGCGATGCCTTCATTCCAATTGCTGGAGTACCGTTTCTACAACAAGCGTTTGGGCGAGATAGACCTTTGGGAGAAACGGGAGGAGGAACAGCGTGTCCCCTGACGTTTAGCGCAAGCGGATAAAGCGGTCGAACACGTTGACCGCTAGTGCAAAATTGATGGTCAGGCCGTTTAGTTCCCTGGTGAAGTCCGCTTGGGTCACATAGCATTTGGCCTTAAGGGAAAAGGTTTGGCATTCTTTTGCCGGCAAATAGTTCGGTGTCAGGTTCATGCTGGTTCGCAAGGCGTAGTCCACACAAAGGCCGCCCATCCAACCCCCTGTTTTCTTTTTGTGCTTCATCCCGTCGCCTTGTCCGGCAATGGTGGAGATTTCGGTGATGCCGTACCCGACAAAGGGCGTGAACTGCCATTTGTTCCATGCCGTCAGCCGGAATCCGTAGGCCATGCCCATCTGGTACAGTTCCACATGGTCGGAGGAGGCCCATTTCTCCTTCTGGATATACATGGAGTCCGGGCGCACTTTTATGCCGCCCAAGTTGGCGTTGAGAAGCAGCATGGAACGCCCGAGGGAAAAATCAAAACCTATCCCCACATTGGCCCTTGGCCGGAACAGCTTGGCCAGGTTCCCGGCAAACAGGTTGCTTCCGGCATGCACATGCGCGCCGAACCCGAAAGCCGCCGGCGAAAAAGGGGGTGTCTGCCACGTCGGCGGTAGCGCCTCCTGCAGTTGTTGCTGCATGCGCACTTCCCATTGCTGTATTACGCTACTGTCTTTCCCGTTGTTGCTCTCCTTTTGAAACAGCCGCACTTCTTCCATGTAGCGGTCGAAGCCGCGTTGGAGGCAGGAATCCATTTCGTTTGGCTTGCGGATTTTCCTGGCTTCCAGCTGCAGGCGGAGGCTTTGCAGTTTAAGCAGGTCAAAAACCACTTGCTGGTAACGGAGTTCCTGCGCTGTCATGGCGTTTGGATCCGCCCAGGAGGAGTCCCTGTCCATGAAGGCTTTTATTTCCGCCTGATAAACAATGGTGTCATTTGTTTTCCGCCGCTCCAGTGTGTAGGTGAGAAAGCCTTTGAATTCAGCTTGTTGCGCCTCATTCCCTTTACGTTTTGAAAAATCATTCCACGACAGCCTGCCTTGCTCCCAGGTGCGGACGCCTTTCCCCGCTTCCTGCGCTTTCAGGCTGCCCACGCAGCACAAAACGGCGGCTATC
>DBVK01000075.1:634-794 GCA_002308135.1 Bacteroidales bacterium UBA1266 | reverse complement strand
TATCCATATCCAATGTTTCCCCATACTGCGAAAAATTAATAGCAAATACAAAAATAGCAGAAAAACAAATGTCTTTTCCGAAAAAGGGGGCGGTTTTTTATGATCAGAAAATAAAAGTTGGGAGAAAATAAAAACGTATTGAAAAAATGTCTACTTTTGC
>DBVK01000075.1:0-475 GCA_002308135.1 Bacteroidales bacterium UBA1266 | reverse complement strand
GCCCCTGCAAAGGGGCTTTTTTTTTGCCCGGAGGGGCGCCGGATATCCTTTAGGGAAAAACGAAGGCTGCGTCTATTCGGATTTGGATAGTTTTTTCATCAGGTTCCGATAATAGTCTATGGTCTGCTGCTGGTGGTCAATGTCGTTTTCCAGGGCCGTAATGATGTGCTTCCATTTGTCGTTTTCCCTGGTCTTTTTGGAAGAGGCAAGGTAAACTCCCGGCTGCTCGTTCACTTTTTCCGTTTTTTGCAGCATTTCCCCTTCTCCGCTGAGCAGCCATTGGATATTAAGTTGCGGGAATTTCAACGAAATAATCTCCAGACGGGAGGGTTTTATGGACTTTTTGATGCGGGACACATAGCCATTCCCTGCAGAAATCATGCGTTCGAATTCGCAAACACTGAGTCCTTCGCTATGAATAAAATCAATAAGTCGTTTACTAATGGTCATTTAAATAAAAATAAAAAAAATTTAG
>DBVK01000081.1:17098-17532 GCA_002308135.1 Bacteroidales bacterium UBA1266 | reverse complement strand
ATGGCATCGCCCAACAGTTTGGAGTAGTGGGTCATCCTGAAACCGTCACGGGTTTCTTTGTTAAACTCACGGCACAAGGCGGTTTGCGGCATATTCTTACCCTTGCAGAGGCTGCGGAACTTGTCGAGCAGATCCTTTGGTGAAAGGTGGTTAACCACCACAGAACCGTCATTGCGCAGGTAAACGATATAGAAAGGATGCAGCCGGTTCTTCCTGTCGATATTGACACCTTTGTTGCGGTTTTTCAGCACAAAGATGACACCAGGCTCGGTAAACTCATTGTGGCCGACGACGGCGTGAAGGCCAAAGGGCGTATGCTCCACATCGTCGTGGTTCTTCATATATTCCAATAAATCAAGACGGAACTCGTTGAGTCCCAGGTCCATGATGGAAACGCCGCTGTTCATCTCCTCAATATCAACAACCTCTTCCTG
>DBVK01000081.1:12235-17089 GCA_002308135.1 Bacteroidales bacterium UBA1266 | reverse complement strand
TTGCGGTATTCCAAATCACCTTTCTCTTCGGGAGAAATAAGATTGTCATCACCTGTTGAGGTGAGCACAGAAACCTTCATACGAGCCTCGACGCGGCCTTTGAGGTCGATGTACTCATCAAGGGTCATATCTGGCCAGTAGTTCACCAACTGGATGGCATCGTTCCTGGAACCGATACGGTCAATACGGCCGAAACGCTGGATGATNNTCCGATACGGTCGATACGTCCGAATCTCTGTATGATACGAACGGGATTCCAGTGAATATCGTAGTTAATGAGATAATCGCAGTCCTGCAAATTCTGACCTTCTGAAATACAGTCGGTAGCGATGAGTACCTCAATTTCCTCGTCGATATTGGGATAAATGGAAGCCTTCTCCTTGGAGATGGGCGAAAAAAGGGTCAGCACTTTGTTGAAGTCAAGCTTTTCCTTCAGCTTCAAGGTGCATCGCGCCTCCACGTCACCAGTGACGAGAGCGGTATCCAGCCCATATTTCTGCTTGATGGATTTGGCTAGATTGTCATAAAGATATACGGCCGTGTCGGAAAAAGCGGTGAAGATGATCACCTTCTTGTTTTCACCGTTGATGGGATGGGCAAACTTGTCACGAAGGTCGGCAACCAGCTGCTGAAGTTTGCTATCATGTTCGGGAGTAATATCATCAAGCATCAGACGGGTAAGTTCCAGCTCCTCCCTATCGCGCTGGAGGTATTGCCGCCAGCTGATATAGTCGATATCCTCCAAGGCAATCCTGTTTTTCTTGGTGCCCACAAAAGCCTCGTTGTCGGAATCTTCAATGTCAAAATCATAGTCATCGACCTCTTCCACATCAATGAAGGCTTCATGACGGTCAATCGTATCAATGGTGTTGGAGATAAGCTTCAACAGACGGGTCAGCGTGAGCCGGAACGAATTGACAGAGCTTTCAAGACGCTTCAGCATCAAGATGCACATGATGCGACGGATACCCATTTCACGGCCTGCCAGTGTCAGACCGGCGCCGTGAATTTCAGGGTCAAGGGCATATTTCATAACCTTGCTCTGCAAAATGAAAGCAGAAGGTGTGTAGATGGCCAAATTAAGTTTCTGGAGCTGATTGAAGATTTCGTTATAGTTGATGGCCGACGGCAGGTCGGTGAGTGAAGGCCGACGCGACAGCGGTTGAAGTCTTTTCGGGAATTTTCCAACAGCTTCGGTACACCTTCATACAAATGGTCACTTATTGTTCCAATAACTCTTGTATCAACAACTTATTCATTGTCTTTCATAATGAATTCATTTTTATTACATCTTTTATCCCCCACCCTTCGGTTTGGGGTTCTGTAACCCACCCTCGAACCCTTCAGGGTTCCAGACGTTTGTCGCTGCAAAAGTAATCAAAATCCGAACACGGACTTCCACTGCGCGGAGGTAAAAAGCTGAAAATGTGAAGTTGTGAACGCCCCATTAACACCTTAACAACTTAACTTCTTAACAAGTAATAGCAATCGCCTTGATTACAACACATTAATCGCGCCGTTGTATAATTTGGCACGTTTTCGTTGTATAATTTGGCGTCAGGATATAGAGGAAGCTTAAACCTCCCGCATCACCTCATCAGGCTGGAAAACCTTGATACATGAAGCGTTCGTGGGCATTTTTTTCAAAAACAGGCAAAGATGCACCTTCTGGAATCGTTTTCTGAATGGCAAATGGCGGACAATCACATCCAACCGCTTCTTCATTGTCAGTGCATCTTCCCGTCCGGTCCACTTGCATTCCCCAATCAACAGATGGTGTTTGTCCATGGATTCAGCCACCACATCCAGTTCCACAGGCACAACATTTCCATCATCATCCATAACATCACCCCACCAACGGGAGGCCTTGTTGTATATAATCCCTTCAATAACATTTCCGCTCACATAGTTGCGGCAAATTTCCTCCCAACATTGGGCCACATAATCGGATTGCTGGCCAAGGAAAACGTCAAGCACGGTCCTGCCCCTGCCAAGCTCAAGTATGGAACGGTAAGGCAGCACATAATGATAATGGAATCGGAGAAGTGGATCGGAGATGAAATAGATGCTTTTCTTGTTCTTCTTTTCATCCACACCGAAAGGAACATGCCGATTGATAAAACCAAGTTCCCGCAAATTGGCAAGAGGTTTCGCCAAATCGGAGGCGGGACGTTCCGCCCTTGCCGCAATTTCAGACAATTTGTTTGCCCCTGTCCCTATAAAGGACATGAGCGTGGAGGCCTGGACAGTATCGCGCATCTCATCATGCAGCAGACGGGCCGGTTCCTCATACAGTGTGCCTCCCGGATTCAACAGCAAAGATTCAATCGCCGCTTCCATACTGCTGAAATTATTCCGCAGCTCCCAATAACGTGGTACACCTCCCCAAATAGAGTACTCCGCAACCGCCTCTTCCGCTGTGCAATTCATTGCCTGCATGATATATGCCGGAGCAATGGGCTTCATCCGGAATATTTCATCCGCCCTGCCATATAACGGCTCATCCTTTTTCAAAACAAGCCCCTGCATCAGCTGTTGGGAAGAACCGCAAATGATCAGATCGAACTTGCGGTCAGCTGTCTCCAAAAAATTTTGCAGGACTGAAGGAAGCGACGGGCAGCTTTTCACCAGATAAGGGAACTCGTCCAGACAAACCGTAATGCGATGTTGAAGTCTGTTGTTCAAATTTATAAGCAGGGAACGCCAGTCAGGATAAGCGGCAAGGTCGAAACCTTCGACACTCAGCGCTGCAACCGTTGAAAACAATTGTCGCTGACTTGCTTCCGAAGTCCTGTCAGCCATAAAATAGATGTCCCCCCGTTCAAAGTCAAGCACCCTCTTTACCATGGTGGATTTGCCTATGCGGCGTCTTCCATAGATGACCACAAACTGCTTCCGGTCTCTCAATAAAGCCGTCCGCAGTCGTTCCATATCCTCTTTTCTATCCAAAAAATCCATTATCAAAATTTTTTTGCAAAAATACAAGATAAATACATTCAACAGATTATTTCAGCAAAAAAAATTAGGTTGTAGAAACATCATGTTTGAGAGGAATAATTTTTTGTTATCCGTTATCAAGCTATAAAACTCACAAAACTACTATAAAAAGGACTAATTTGGACTCCTAAACGCCCCGCATTATGTCATCTGAAGGATTCCAAGGAAAAGCTTTTGCGTCAATTTTGTTGTGCAATTTGGCGCGTTGCCTCACCATTAAGGTGAAATCCACTTTGGTTCAAAACATTGGAAGACATCGGCCCCGTTAGGGGGATGTGTGTGAATGAATGAAAGGAAACTATTATTAAAACTATCTGAATACGGATTCCACATGGCATCGGTAAAAAGCAATCGTTATAAATCAACAATTTACCAAAAAGTCCCTTGAAAAAATCATTTTTACAACAATACCCCATATTTTTGTGACTTTATTGTCGCGTTATGAAACGGAAAATTGAACAGCAGCTTGCATCGTGGAAGGTATCCGCCCAAGCAGAACCGCATTTAACAAAAAAGTGGAGAAGCAAAAACAAATTTTAAACCCTTAAACTTCTTAAACTATTTAAACTTCTTAAACCCCTTAACAAAAAATTTGTCGCAGATTATCAGCAAGCTAAAAAAACAGCCAAATTTATTGGGGACACTTCCGCTTCAAAACTCAAAAATGACTACCTTTGCAATCTGATTTTTCAATAAAAAAAAGCTACTGTGAAAACTTTCAGCAAAGGCGGTATTCACCCCGACGAGAACAAATTAGCGCATCAATCGAAATTGGAGGTATTGGACATTCCGAAACAGGCCGTACTGTTTGCATCCCAACATTTGGGGGCGCCGGCGGTCATTCAGGTTCAGAAAGGGGATACCGTAAAGGTCGGGCAGTTGTTGGCCAAAGGCGAGGCGTTTGTCTCCGCCAACCTGCACTCACCCTACTCCGGAACCGTGAGCAAAGTGGATGTGGCCGCAGACGTAAGCGGCATCAAAAAGCCCGCCATTTATATAGATGTGGAGGGGGACGAATGGGAGGAGGACATCGACAGGTCCGAAACCTTGAAACGGGAAGTGACCCTCCCCCCTTCTGAAATCATCGCCAAAATCAAAGAAAAAGGCATTGTGGGACTGGGCGGCGCCTGTTTCCCCACCCACGTGAAACTTTCCGTCCCTCCGGGGAAAAAAGTGGAATACCTGCTGATAAACGCGGCCGAATGCGAGCCCTATATTTCCATCGACAACCGCATACTGCTTGAACGCACGGAGGAATTCCTCACCGGAACCCTTGTGCTGCGCAAAGCCCTTCAGCTGGAAAAGGTCTATATCGGCATAGAAGAGAACAAAGCCGAAGCCATCGCCCGTTTGAAAAGCCTGCTTCCGGATTATCCCGGCGTGCAGGTGGAGAAACTTCGGAAAAAATATCCGCAAGGTGCGGAAAAACAACTGATCAAGGCCGTCACCCGGCGCGAAGTGCCCTCCGGCAAACTTCCGCTGGATGTGGGCTGCATAGTGTGCAATGTAAGCACCACCCTGGCCGTGTACGAAGCGGTGCAGAAAAACAAGCCCCTGATAGGCCAATACCTGACCTATAGCGGAAAATCCGTCGCACAGCCCCGCAATTTCTACGTGCGTTACGGCACCCCCATTCAAGACATTATCGCTGCCGGAAACGGCTTGCCTGAGGACACGGGCAAGCTGGTCAGCGGCGGCCCCATGATGGGGAAAGCCATGGTGAACCCTAACGCCTACACCACCAAAGGATTCTCTTCCCTCTTGGTTATCACAGAAAGGGAAGCCGCCCGCAAGCCTGCATCCAACTGTATCCGCTGCGCCAAATGCGTGGACGCCTGCCCCATGGGGCTGGAGCCC
>DBVK01000081.1:5254-12183 GCA_002308135.1 Bacteroidales bacterium UBA1266 | reverse complement strand
TGGCTGCTGCCAGTTCAGCTGCCCATCCAACCGCCCTCTGACCGACCTGGTCCGTCTGGGGAAGAACAAGACCGGTGCCATTATCCGTGCCAGACAACAGCAGAACAAATAAAAGTAATCGTTGTAAAAAACAGAACAGACAAATGGATTTATTACACGTTTCGGGATCACCTCACGTCCATTCCAACGAATCGGTTTCAAAAATCATGTGGACGGTGGTTATCGCACTGCTTCCCACTTTCGCCGTTTCCATCGCCTCCTTCGGGTTTGACGCTGTCAAACTGACGCTCATTTCCGTCGCCAGCTGCGTGCTGCTGGAGGCCTGCATCCAGAAATTCCTGCTCAAGAAGCCCGTCTCCATTACCGACGGATCCGCCGTTATCACCGGTATGCTGCTGGCATTCAACGTGCCGAGCAACCTTCCCTGGTGGATCATGGTCATCGGCGCCATCGTCGCCATAGGCGTGGCCAAAATGCCGTTCGGCGGCTTGGGCAACAACTTGTTCAATCCGGCCTTGGTCGGTCGTGTCACGCTGCTCATCTCCTTTCCGCAGCAGATGACCTCCTGGCCGACGCCGAACCACTGGCTCACCCGTCAGGCGGTGGACGCCACCACCGGCGCCACGCCCCTTGGCATGGTGAAAACCGGTTTGTCCCAAGGCAAAGACATGTCGGAACTGATGAACCAGCTCCCTTCCTACGCCCAGATGCTGTTGGGAGAGCAGGGCGGCTCCTTGGGTGAGGTCGCCGCCATCGCCATTCTGATTGGCGGTCTGATCATGCTGTTCCGCAAGGTCATTTCCTGGCACATTCCGGTGGCTTTCGTTGCCACGGCATGGGTTTTCGCCACGCTGCTGCATTTGGCCAACCCCGCCCTGTACATTCCCGGCAGCTACCACATTTTGTGCGGCGGTCTGCTGTTAGGCGCGGTCTTTATGGCCACCGACATGGTCACTTCCCCCATGAGTGCATGGGGCAAAATCGTCTTCGGCTGCGGCTGCGGCCTGCTGACCATCATCATCCGCGTGTGGGGCGCTTATCCGGAAGGGGTATCCTTCGCCATCCTGCTGATGAATGCGGTGGTGCCGCTGATTAACAAGGGATTCCCTCCCAAACGTTTCGGAGTCCAAACCATCAAAAACTAATACTGCCATGGGAAAAGCGAAATCTTCATTCATCAATATGTTTCTAACCCTCTTGGTTGTCTGTGTGCTTGCCGGCGCCGCCCTGGCCGCTGTGTTCCAAGCCACCACCAAGCCCATTGCGGAAACGCGTGTGAAACTGCAGCAGGAAGCCATCAAAAAGGTGCTGCCTCCTTTTGATGATGACATGCTGCAAACAGAAAAAAAGGCCTTAAGCGTGCAAAGCGTGGCCAGTATCTATCATAAAACCGCCGCTGCTGATTCCCTCACACTCTACCATGCCTTCCTGAAGGGAGCGCCCGTGGGTACTGCGGTGGAAACCTTCACCGACAAAGGTTTCGGCGGAACAGTCAAGCTGATGGTCGGTTTCCTTCCCGACGGAAGCGTGTACAAATCCGCAGTGCTCAGCCATACGGAAACTCCGGGTTTGGGTTCCAAAATGACGGATCCGTCTTTCTACACCCAATTTGAAGGGAAAACAGCGGACAAATTCCCGCTTTCGGTTGCCAAGGACGGTGGCGAAGTGCAGGCCATCACTGCCGCGACCATCAGTTCCAGAGCGTATTGCGATGCCATGAACAAGGCTTTTGATGCCACTAAAGAATAAGGAGAAGAAAGCATGAACCAATTACAGAATTTTACCAAAGGATTTATCAAGGAAAGCCCCACCTTTGTGCTGATGCTGGGCATGTGCCCCACCCTGGGCGTGACCACATCGGCCTTTAACGGTTTGGGCATGGGTCTGGCCACCACCGTGGTGCTCATCCTCTCCAATGTCATCATTTCCTGTATCAAATCGCTGATTCCGGACAAGGTGCGCATTCCGGCCTTCATCGTCATCATCGCCTCACTGGTTACGGTGGTGCAGATGTGCATGGAAGCCTACCTCCCCGACCTTTACAAGAGTTTAGGCCTCTTTATTCCGCTGATTGTGGTGAACTGCCTGATTTTGGGCCGTGCGGAAGCCTTCGCCTCCAAAAACAGCGTCTTCTCCTCCCTGGTGGACGGCTGCGGCATGGGATTGGGCTTCACTTTCGGACTGACCATTCTGGGCATGTTCCGTGAATTGCTCGGCGATTACGCCGTTTTCGGGCACAAGCTCATTCCGGGGGACGGCATTCTGGTTTTTGTGTTGGCTCCGGGCGCTTTCCTGGCCTTGGGCTTCATTGTCGCTTTTATTAATGCAGTGCGTAAAAAAGCTTAAATTTAGACAATTATGGAGATATTCATCATTATTATCGGCGCGATTTTTGTCAATAACATTGTTTTCTCCCAATTTTTGGGCATCTGCCCTTTTTTGGGTGTTTCCAATAAAATATCCACCGCTGTGGGCATGTCGGGAGCCGTGGTGTTCGTCATTACACTGGCTACCCTGGTCACCTTCCTGATCCAGGAATACATCCTCACTCCGCTCGGACTGGAATACCTGCAAACCATCAGCTTTATCCTGGTGATTGCCTCGCTGGTCCAGATGGTGGAGATTATCCTCAAAAAGATCACCCCTTCCCTCTACCAGGCCTTGGGAGTGTTTCTGCCGTTAATTACCACGAACTGCGCGGTGCTTGGTGTGGCCATCATGGTCATTCAGCAGCGCTTCACGCTGGGCGGCGGATTGATTTTCGCCTTTGCCACCGCCATAGGCTATGGCATCGCATTGGTTTTGTTCGCCGGCTTGCGGGAGCAGATGGATTTGAACGACACGCCCAAAGCCATGCGCGGAACCCCCATTGCCTTGATTACAGCCGGCATTCTGGCGCTGGCCTTTATGGGATTTTCCGGTCTGGTTTAACAACCCATGCTGAAAATAACACTTTTCAATGGTATAGGAACAGCCCTCGTGGCTGTTCTTGTATGTAGTTGCGCCACCCGTGCCACGCTGCAAGGCGGCCCGAAAGACACGGAAGCGCCGCAATGCCTGAAAAGCGAGCCTGCCAACCAGGCGGTAAGGGTGGAAAAACCGCAAATCCGCCTCACCTTCAACGAATATTTTTCCCTGCAGTCCCCCACCGACAGCATACGCATCACACCCGCCCAGCAGAAAGCGCCCCAATATACGGTAAAAGGGAAAACGCTGTGGATTACGTTAAAGGACAGCCTGCTGCCTAACACCACCTACCATGTGGATGTGGAAGGTTCTGTCATCAAGGATATTACCGAAGGGAATGCCGTTCCGGCATTCTCTTATGTGTTTTCCACTGGAGAGACGCTGGATTCCGGATTTCTCTATGGGGAAGTATTGGACTGCTACACCTTGGAGCCGGTGGCACGAGCGTGTGTGCTGCTTTACACTTCGGCGGACGATTCCTGCCCCCTGCGGGATGCGCCGGATTTCTTCACCCTGAGCGACACCAAAGGCCGCTTCCGTTTCGAGCATATTCCCGCACGGGAATACAGCCTGTACGCTCTTCTCGACAAAAATTTCAACCGTCGCTTCGACCAGGCGGACGAAGGTTTTGCCTTCCTTCCGGAAAACCGCAAGGTGGAGGCAAGACCCCTCCCTGTGACGGATACGCTTACTGTGGAAACGCATCGCCTTCTCCTTTTCCAGGAGCGTCCGGGAAAGCTGCAGTTCATGCAGCAGCTTTCCCCGGAAGCGGGCATACACCGTTTTGTGTTCAACAGGCCGGCGGAAAATGTCCGCTTGCAGCCCATGGAAGCGGACGCGCCTGATTTTGTGGCGGAATATTCGCCAGAAAAAGACACGGTCAGCTTTTATTGCTGTGACACAGCCTATCACAAACGCATGGATTTCCGCCTGCTTTTCGGCGAGGATGGCATGGATACGGTAAAGCTTATCCCCTTTGGCCTTCCCTCTGAAACCTCCCCAAAAGGCAAGGCGGCGGTTTTGGGAAGCGCAGCGCGTATACCCCTGAAAGCCCAAAGCAAACGCCAGGTGGAAATACACGACTGCTTCCGCATCACCTTTGACTTCCCCTTGCGGTCAGCGGACACATCCGCTTTCCTGCTGCTGAAAGTGCATCAGAAAACCAGGGACACCCAAGTGGTGACGTCTGTCCAGCTGCGCATGGACAGCCTGCGACCCAGAACGCTTGAACTGGATCACCCCTTGAGCGCACGCTACGATTACACGCTGTTTGTCCCCGAGTCCGCCTGTGTCGCCTGTAACGGAAGGTATAACGATTCCCTGGCATTGGCGTTTGCCATGAAAGGCAAAAAGGAATACGGCGGCCTGAAGCTGCTGTTGCGTTTGCCTGAGAAACAGCCGTACATTGTGCAGCTTGTAAACCCCAAAGGCCAGGTCATGTATGTGCAAAGCCTTTCCCCCGATGCGCAAGCCGCAGACACGGGCAGCGTTTTTTTCCCCTTTGTGGAGGAAGGGGGCTATCGCCTGCGGGTGATTGGCGACCAAAACGGCAACAACCGCTGGGACAGCGGAAAATACCGGACAAAACAGCAAGCGGAGCCGGTGTTTTTCCCCGCCACCCCCCTTAATGTCAAAAAGCGTTGGATTACCGAAGAAACAATAGAAGTGCTATTCAAATGAAAAAAAACGACCTGTTTACCGTACTTGAAAACATCCCCTTTCCAGACCAGGACTTCATGCTGCGCCTGCGTCCGCAGAAACAGGGGTTGGAAGGCATACGCCCCGGACAATTCGTCAATATACTGATACCGGAGAAAGCCGGTGTGTTTTTGCGCCGCCCCATTTCCGTATGCGATGCCGATACCGGCGAACAAACCCTGAGCCTTTATGTCAAAAAAGTCGGAAAAGGGACAAAAGCCCTGGCTTTATGCGCTCCCGGTGACACCCTGGACATCCTTTTCCCCTTGGGGAACGGTTTTAACACGGAAGGTGTGCGCCATCCGCTGCTTTTGGGCGGCGGAGCCGGCATTGCGCCTATGATATATCTTTCCAAACATTTGGAAGCCATGCACATTCCGTATCAGGTGCTGCTGGCCGGCAAAACGGCGGCATCCGTGCAATTGCGGGAGTGTTTCCCGCAAGCGCCGGCCATTGCCACCGACGACGGCAGCTTAGGCGAAAAAGGCCTGATTACGCAGCACAGCCTGATGCAACAGCTGAAGGCTTACGACAAGGTTTTCTGCTGCGGACCCACACCTATGATGAAAGCGGTTGCCCGTATGTCCGAAGCAACCGCTGTCCCTTGTGAAGTGTCTTTGGAAAACACCATGGCCTGTGGTTTGGGCGCCTGCCTTTGCTGCGTCACCCCCACCCTTGAAAACGGCAATGTGTGCGTATGTACTGAGGGGCCTGTCTTTGACAGCCGTTCCCTGAAAGACTACCGATAAGCCCCCGCTTTACCATCACCTGCTATTTCTTTATGATTTTGGCTGTGGCCTGACCGCATCGGATAAGGTATATGCCTGGCGCATAGGGTGCAAGGTCAAAACTTACGCGCTGCGTTTCCGCCTTTGCGCTTTGCAGCAGCCGTCCATGCATATCGTAAAGGCTCACCTGCTCCGCTTCCGGCCGTTTCAAGGCGCATTCCACGCGGCCGGTGGTGGGATTAGGCGAAACACGCAGCATTTCCGGATCGCTTTCCACAATGGCAAGGTTATGCGCCTGCCTGATGGTGACAGATTTTGTTATGGTTCCGTTTGTGATCTTATAGCTGCAGTTGCGTGTCGCACCAGTGGTGTTGTCAGTCGTGACACGGAACACCACAACAGCGGTGTCCGCACCTTGGCTGGTGTCCGGTTTCACCCAGGTGGACGTCCCGTTCAAAGTCCAGTTCACATTGGAATAAACCGTTAACGAAACATCGTCGCCCACTGCCGGGCCAATGTTCAGCAAGGTGGAGGAAAGGGAGATGTAATCCACCTCCTTTTGCACCACATAAATGGTGTCATCCGTGATTCCCTTTGTTTTTATCAGCAGTGTTCCTGCTCTGGACTTACCGCTTGTGTTGCTGGAACTGGCGATCAAGGTGACAAGGAAAGTGTCAGAGGTCACCTGACGAACGTTCCCCGTAAGCCAGGAGATGTTGTTCTCCACCTGCCACGGATTTGACGAGACCACTATAAACGTGTCTCTGGAGTTTTTGCTTCCTTTCAGGCTGATGGTTTTACGGGAAACACGGAAGTAATATTGCTGGTTTTCCTGTATTACATACAGGGGCTTGCTTCCAAGTGCCCCCATGCTGTTGAAGCGGATCTCCGCCACACGGACGCTGTCCGGGCTGGCAAGCAAGGTGGTGAATGTCACTTTTATTATACCTGAAGTCCCGGTAAGGGTGCTGGCTGACAACCAGGAAGGAAGGCCGCTCAGCGTCCATCCGTGGGAGGAAGACACGTTTATCGTAATGGAACGCCCCGCCTCTTCGGGGAAACAGATGCTGTCATGGGAAATGCTAAGGTGTTCGTTCAGCAAAGCAGCATAGGCGTTGATATAACCGTAACCTTCGATAGTATGCTCGGATTCCGGATTCAACGGGCTGGCTGTGCGTTGCAAGCGCAGTTTGACTTCTTCTGGGGTCAGGGTGGAATCATTGGAAAGCAGAAGCCCCACCACCCCGGCGGCTACGGGACAGGCCATGGAAGTCCCCTGCATGCCGTCGTAATAGGTCTCCGAGAATCCGTAATTCTTGGCTTTATAGGATTTGCAGTAAGTGGTGCTCAATACGTTGGGATAGGTTTTCCCGGTAATGAAGCCTCCTGGGGAGGCGATGTCCGCCCTGCCTTTCCCCCACTGGGAAAAATAGGACAATTTGCCGTCTCCGTCCACCGAAGCGACGGAAATCACCGTATTGTACCCTGCGGGATAACAAATGGGGTTGTTCTCATCACCCTCGTTACCGGCAGCGG
>DBVK01000081.1:605-5234 GCA_002308135.1 Bacteroidales bacterium UBA1266 | reverse complement strand
AGCACGCCTGCATCACATTTCGTTGGGTGGTTGAAGGCGCGACCCCGCCATAAGAAAGGCTGATCACATTGGCGCCATGCTCTGCCGCCCATTGCACCCCTTGCATACCATACAGTATGTTATCCGGATATTGGGCTGTGGTTGCGGATACGCCCATCAGCGTGACCCCTCCGCCTATGGAGGCCACTCCCATCCCATTGTCATTGATGGCGCCAACCAAACCGGCACAGCGGGTTCCATGGGAGGCGTAATAAGCTTCTGACGAGCTGTTTTGTGCAATAGACGACGGGGGCGCTGCGGAACCGACCGAATACACATACCCCTTGGAGGAGCTGTAACTGACTGCACACTGGTTAACGGAATCAATCTGCAAATCGGGATGCGCTCCCCATACAAAACCGTCCACAACCGCCACTTTAATGCGAGGGTTGCCCTTTTGCAGCATCCATGCAGAATCCGCCTTAATCAGGTCAAGATGCCATTTCCAGTTACGGCTGTTCAGCGTGCCGTAATAGGGATCATTCGGATAATCAAGCAAGCGCATAATCGGCACTTTCTCCGCATAAGCCACCAGTTCATGCGCTTGTAGTTCAGCAAGCAAGGAATCTATGGCTTCCCAGCGGTCAAAATGCAGCTCCAAGGTGCGCAGCAGCTGTTCGTTCCCAAACAGGTGAAAAGGACGCAGCACGTTATTCACCCCATAACGTTCAAAGATTTCTTTGAACTGGCTGAGGTCTTGCCAAGCAAGCCTGTCTTGTGCGTCCACATGCAGCATAGCCAAAGGGAAATCCGTCTTCAGCTGAAAATACGCCATACCGTCCCTGTAGTCCGGATGCACCGTTTGTGCGTCCATTCCCCTGCAAAAAGCCAGGAACAACCATAAAATCAAAAGTTTTCTTTTCATTATAGTTGGTTTTGTTTCTTGTCCATAGTAGTCTTCAGATGACGCAATCCCGATGGGAAGAATGCTTATGACTGCAATTTCATCTCAATATCCGGATAATCCGCCTCCACTTTGTGGCAGAAAGCGGAAATATCCAAATTTTTATTCACGCTCAAGGTAACGTCCATCTTTGACTGCTCGTCCCAAACATAGACATCAATACTACATGGCCGCGGCGTGATGTCCGGCCCCTGCATTTCCATCAGTTGTTTCAGATTTTCAGCCAATTGTTTGGTCATCATGCGGACAGGCACATACAGCACGACCCGTTTGGTCGTGTCTCCCAATAGGGTTTCCAAGGCCTCCACCTTGACCACCTGCCAGGAAAAATATTCCGTCCCGTTTCCTTGGTTTTTGCGGAGTTTGGCCTGCAAACCAATGGAAACCAAATAGTTCTCTTGTAACAGATGCTTGTATTTCAAGAAAGTCTCCCCAAAAACAAACAAGGACAGCTCATCCTCGTAATCGCGAATCAGCAATCTGGCATACATTGTCCCTTTCTGACTGGTCAGCCACTCGGCCTGCATGATCATGCAAGGGACCTGCAAGGTGCCGCCCACCATCTTCTTTTCCGCAGCATAATTCTTCAGATCCGCCACGGTATTGGAGGTGAAATTCGTGCATTCCAGACGGTACCTGTCCAAAGGGTGACCGGACACGTAATAGCCGCAAATCTCCTTTTCCTCATGCAAACGCTGCATGTTTGTCCATGCCTGTACGGTCGGAATCTCTATACCGGAATCCTCCAAACGTATCGCGTCTTCGTCAAACAGGGAGGTCTGCACGGAATTTTTACGTTCCTGGTAATGGGATGCGTAATGGAAGAGTTTCTCCATAAAAGGCGCGTCTCCGAACAATTCGCGCGGCATATCGTTCAAACTGTCAAACACACCCGCCTTACCCAGGCTTTCTGTGCATTTGCGGTTGCAGGAGCGCAAATTCACCCTTTGCAGGAAATCCAGGACAGAAGTATAGGCGCCGTTACGCTCCCTTTCCTCCACAATGGCTTCGGAAGCCGCTTCACCCACGCCTTTCATGGCCGCCAGCCCGAAACGTATCTCCCCTTTCGCATTCACCGTGAACTGCAAGTCCGACTCATTGATATCAGGGCCCAGAACCATGATTTTCATTTGTTTGCATTCAGCCATCAAGGCGGAAACCTCGGTGATGTCATGCTGGTTGTGCGTCAGGTTGGCCGCCATAAATTCGGCCGGATAATGTGCCTTCAGGTATGCGGTCTGGTAAGCCACCCAGGAATAGCAGGTGGCATGGGATTTGTTGAAGGCGTAGGATGCGAATTTCTCCCAGTCTGCCCAAATCTTTCCCAAAACTTTGGGGTCATGCCCGTTATCCTTTCCTTGACGGAGAAATTTGTCCTTCAGCTCCTGCATCTTGGCAATCTGCTTCTTTCCCATGGCTTTCCGAAGGGTGTCGGATTCGCCCCTGGTGAAATTGGCCAGCAGCCGGGACAATAGCATCACCTGCTCCTGATATACGGTAATGCCGTAGGTCTCTTTCAGGTATTGCTCCATGATGGGAATATCGTAGGTGATTTCCTCCTTGCCATGTTTCCGGTTGATAAATTGCGGAATGTATTCCATGGGCCCCGGTCGATAGAGGGCATTCATGGCGATAAGATCCTCGAATTTGGACGGATGCAGCTCTCTCAGGTATTTCTGCATGCCCGGCGATTCAAACTGGAAAGTGGCAATGGTGCGCCCTTCGCAGAACAATTGGTATGTTTTTTCGTCATCTATGGGAATAGCGTCAATATCCACTTCCTCTTTACGGGATTTCCGGATATTGCTGAGGGTGTCTTTGATGATAGACAGGGTGCGCAATCCGAGAAAGTCCATCTTGATAAGGCCCACATCCTCAACGACAGCGCCTTCGTATTGGGTTACCAGCACAGATTCCCCTGTGTCCTTGTCCTTTACCGTAGCCAAAGGGGCAAAACGGGTCAGATCATCGGCGCCGATAATGATACCGCAGGCATGTATGCCTATCTGGCGGACGGTGCCTTCCAGCTGGGAAGCATACACCATCACCTTCTGCACCAAAGGGTCTTTCTCACAGGCATCCTTCAGCTCCGGCACATAGGTCACACAATTCGCCACATTCATTTTAGCGGGTTTGCGGGTAGCCGGATCTTCAGGGAGTTCCCTGGGTATCAGCTTGGTGAGCCGTATGGATTCCGAAAGGTTCAATTCGAGCACCCTTGCCACATCCTTGATGCTGGATTTGGTGGCCATGGAGCCATAGGTGATGATATGAGCGACCTTTTCCTTTCCGTATTTTTTGGTAATCCAGTCCAGCACCTTATAGCGTCCGTCGTCATCGAAGTCCACGTCAATATCCGGCAGGGATATGCGGTCCGGATTAAGGAAACGTTCGAACAGCAGGTCATATTTCAAGGGGTCAACATCTGTAATCCGCAAGCAGTAGGCCACTACCGAACCGGCGGCGGAACCGCGCCCCGGCCCCACTGAAACGCCCATTTCCCGGGCAGCGGCTATGAAATCCTGCACAATCAGGAAGTATCCGGGGAAACCCATGTTGCGCATGACAGACAATTCAAAATCAATGCGTTCCATGATTTCTTCCGAAAGCGGGTTGCCATAGCGGCGGTATGCACCCTCCATGGTAAGCTTGCGCAGGTAATCCGCTTCCAGTTTGATGCGGTATACTTTGTCTATGCCGCCCAATTTGTTGATACGCCCCTTGCTTGCCGCATCGGGTTCGAATTCCGCACGCAGCTCCTCCTCCGAATAGTTTTCCTTGTAGCTCTCCACCGTGCCGAAGTCCTCCGGAATGTCGAACACAGGCATAATGGCATCGTGTTTCAGCGAAAAAGCCTCCACTTTGTCCACGATTTCCTGGGTGTTGGCCAGCGCTTCCGGAATATCCGAAAACAACTCGGCCATTTCCTCCGGTGTTTTCAGCCATTCCTGTTTGGTATAGCGCATGCGGTCCGGCGCATCGTATTTTTCATTGGTGCTCAAACAAATAAGCAAATCTTGCGCTTCACCGTGCTCTTCCTCCACAAAATGCACGTCATTGGTGCAAATGATTTTGGTGCCGGTTTCCTTCGCCAAGCGCAGCAAATCATCCTGAATCGCCTGCTCCTGCTCGTACACCTCCCGGTTTGCATTAGGCTTGTCTGTTGGATGGCGTTGTATTTCAATATAATAATCCTCCCCAAACAGTTGTTTGTACCACAAGACGGCTTCTTTCGCCTTTTCGTATTGTCCGGCGCTCAGCGCACGGGGCACTTCTCCGGCCAGACAAGCGGACGCCACGATAATGCCCTCATGATACGTTTCCAGCAGCTGGCGGTCGATGCGGGGACGGTAATACAGCCCGTCAATCCAGGCGGCAGAAACCATTTTGCACAGGTTGTGGTAGCCGGTTTCGTTTTTCGCCAGCAGAATCAGATGGTAGCCGCTGGAATTCTCCTTATGCCCCTTAACCAGCCTGCTGCCTTCCGGATTGGTTTGGGTCTGTTTTGCAACATAGGCTTCACAGCCGAAAATAGGTTTGAATATGCGATGGCGCAAATCCTCCAGCTTTTGGGTGCAGGCGGCGATGTCGGCTTCGTCCGCCCCGCCTTCCTTCAACGAGGCACATTCCTTTTCGGCCGCTTTTATCTCTTCCCTTATCTTGCTGTTCTTTTTCTCTGAATAATC
>DBVK01000081.1:0-587 GCA_002308135.1 Bacteroidales bacterium UBA1266 | reverse complement strand
GATGGCCAGGGCATTCATTCCGGTTTTCAGGCATTTGTCCACCAGTCCGGAAACGGAGGACATTCCATCCAGAACGGAATAATGCGTATGGACATGCAAATGGGTGAATTTCGGCATATAACTTTTTTATTTGATTCCAAACGCTTTACGAACCATGTCCACTGCATCCAGTTTCTCCCAGGGGAAGAATTCCACCGTCTTGTAGTAATGAGGCTGGCCGTTTTCCATACGGGTCACGGTTTCCTCATCCTGATAGAACACTTCCACCTCCTTTTGGTACACATCACGTCCGAAATGGCCATACGAAGCCGTCGGAAGGAAAATGGGGTTGCGAAGGCCGAAACGTTTGGTGATGGCATAGGGACGCACATCGAACACGCTTTGTACGATACGGGCGATTTCCCCGTCGCTCATGGTTTTCCCTTCCGCATTACGGACATTGCAGCTGCCGTAGGTGTGCACATAAATGCCGACCGGCTCCGCCATACCAATGGCATAGGCGATTTGCACCAGCGCTTCCTCGGCCACATTGGCGGCCACCAGATTTTTTGCTATATAACGGGCCGCATAGGCTGCGGAACGGTCCA
>DBVK01000025.1:458-3427 GCA_002308135.1 Bacteroidales bacterium UBA1266 | reverse complement strand
CAACAACAGCCGGGAGGAAATGCAAGTGAGGGAGGATATCCGCTACGTGCGCGATTGCACCCTGGAAACCGATTTGGAAATCCTCATTCCGGACAGCTATGTAGGCAACAGCAACGAGCGCATGTTGCTCTACAAGGAAATCAACACCCTGAAAACGGAAGAAGCCATCCGCCGTTGCATGGAAAACATGGCCGACCGCTTCGGCCCCGTCCCGGAGGAGACCGAAGACCTCTTCCACAGCCTGCGCCTGCGTTGGCTGGCACGGGAGCTTGGATTTGAAAAGATACTGCTGAAACAGAAACGCCTGATTGCCTATTTTGTCAAGGACGAAGCCTCCCCCTATTACGACAGTCCGCAGTTCCGCCATATCNNNNGCATCCGGTCGGCTGCCGCATGAAAGAGGAGCCCGGAAAACTCAGCCTCACCTTTGACGGAGTGTACGATGTGGCCGCCGCCTTAACCACCCTGCTGCCCTTGCGATACCAGCCTGCGGACTGAAACGGCCAAGGAAGTGCGGAAACCGTTGGCTATTGTTCTTCAGCGTTTTCCGTATACAAGGTATAAAGTGTCAGCTTGCCGTTGGTGGCCACGGGCCTGAACAGGGAGAGCACATCCCCATGCTCCTCAAGATTAGCCGCATACACTTCGTTCTCCATGATAATATAGTCGAAATCAAAGGCAAGCATGCGCTCCACGATATAGTCATCATAAAACATCAAGGCATAGCCTTTGCGGCCCATCTTCAGGAAAGGCGTGTTCTGCGGATAGGAAAGGAAGGAGCAAACCTTGGCGTCCGAAGCGACCCCCAGACTGTCCAGCCATTGTTCCGATCCCTGGAAGCGTTCCGCCGTCAGGCTGGCCCGGTCTTCCCCGCTGCAGCGATGCCTGTTGCTGTGCTTGGCCTCGTTGTACATGACCCCGCCCAGCAGAAACAGCCCCACCGAGNNCCGACAGCACGCCCAAAACCACCGGGTGCCTCCACTGCGGCAGCTGTGTCAGCGCCAATACAAAAACCAGCAGCAAGGGCAGGAAAAGACTGTCCAGAAAATAATAGTCATGATCCACATATTGCCGCATCATGGCCACGAAGAAACAAAACGCCCCGAACAGCCAGATGACAGCCAGCCATAGCAAGGAAATGCGATGCAGACGCTTTTCGGCCGGCTTTCCATGGCGGATACGGCGCACAAGCGCCAAGATAACCGAAGCTATCAGGGACAGGGCGATGACCCAATGCTGCAGCCTGGTGAAATACTGCCATTTCCACGAACAATTGATATGATCGAACACCTCATGCACATCGTTCATGTCGCGGGGAGGTGTCAAATTGCCTAGGAAAAGCGTGCCGTGCAGGCCGCTCAGGTGACGGTTCCACCAATAATAGCCCATCACCGCCAACGCACCCGCCAGAGGCATGACCCATTTTTTACCTAAACTTGTGTCTTTACACAGTATGCGCAACAGTTCAAACCCCAGCAGGGCGAGCAGCGCCACAGCAAAGGAGGTTCGGATGAGCGTTGCCAGCGCCAGCATGCCCACGCCAAGGTTCCAATACCGCAACCTTCCGTCATTTTCCTGATAATAACGCACATAGGCCCACAAGCCTATGCAGCTTAAGGCCAGGGCGGGCGCACAAGGCAGGAAATTCGACACATAATAGGCATATACCGGAGCCGTCATGCAAAGCATCAGCGCCAGCACCGATTTCCAGACGCTATCGGTCAGCCTTTTGCAAAGCAGATAAAAGAAGCACATCCCGACGATGCTGCACAGCAGGGTCCACAGGCGGAACACCCAAGGGGCCGAGGTGCCGGACAAGCGCATCAGCAGGGCCGCAATGTATGCGTGTACGGGAAAATCAACGGAAGTGACGGTATCGCCGTAATCCACCGCCCAGGTGCCCGGAAACTGTTTGTTATATATCAGCGTCTCCGGATGAAAAAAATCGTAGCCGTTCTGCTGAAAACCTATGGCGATGGAATACCAGTCCGCCTGCGCCCAGGCATGGATATAGGACGGGAACATGTCCACATAAGGCAAGCCGAGCAACAGCGCCAGCAGCAGCGCCACCGACAGTCCGACAGCATAAGCCATAAACGTTGGACACTTCTTCATGCCAATTTTGGGAAATTTTTCCATACAATCCTTATTAACAAATTATTAAAAAGACTATCCCCACTCATTTCACGCCAGGGCAAAAATACAAAATTCCATCATCGGCACCGGACACGGCATGCAGAAAAAAAACACTCGGACGAGGGCCGGCCTCCCCCCTTGCCGCCTTCCCGCCACGCCCCTTTGCTTCAAGTGCTAATCTTTTTACAGATACGCCATAAGCAAACAAAATAAATGCTATTTTTGCAGTTTGTATATTAAGTGTAGCAAAGCATGAGCTCATTACTGGAAATCAAAAACTTGCATGTTTCCATTGAAGGAAAGGAAATCTTAAAAGGAGTGGATCTTACGATAGACAAAGGCGAAAAGCACGCCTTGATGGGTCCGAACGGCAACGGGAAAAGCACCTTGGCTGCCGTTATCGCCGGACGCGACCTCTTTAAGGTCACGGAAGGGGAAATCCTGTACAAGGGAAAAAACCTGCTGGCTATGCCGGTGGAGGACAGGGCCCGCGAAGGGATTTTCCTGGGATTCCAGTATCCGGTGGAAATCCAAGGGGTCAGCATGAGCAACTTCATGCGCACCGCCTTGAACGACATTCGCAAATACCGTAACCAGCCCCCCTTGTCCGCAGCGGAGTTCCTGGCCCGTATGGAAGAGAAGAAAAAAGTGGTCGAACTGACGGCTAAACTTTCAAACCGCGCTGTAAACGAAGGGTTTTCAGGTGGAGAGAAAAAGAAGAACGAGATTTTCCAAATGGCCATGCTGGAACCGGAACTGGCCCTGCTGGACGAGACCGACTCCGGCCTGGACATTGACGCCCTGCGTATTGTGGCCAACGGTGTGAACCAACT
>DBVK01000025.1:0-384 GCA_002308135.1 Bacteroidales bacterium UBA1266 | reverse complement strand
CTCGACTACATTGTGCCCGATGTGGTGCATGTGCTGTTTGACGGTAAAATCGTGAAAACCGGTCCGAAGGAACTGGCACTGGAACTCGAAAAACGGGGGTATGACTGGATTAAAGAAGAGTACGAACAACGAAAACTCAGCTAAATGAAGCCCTTTGACGAATATTCCAAACAGTTGAAGAACTATACGCTGCAACAGCAGCCGGATCCATATCTGCCTGTAGAAGAATATTTTACCTGCCAGGTAGCCAATATGGGCTCCGTCATGCTGCCGTTGCTCAATGGTTGGTATGTGCACAAGGATTCCCATCTCACCCGCTATGAAAACGGTGTGGTGGCCGGAAGTCTGAAAGCCGCCATTCAGGAGTGTCCCGAACTGGTGGAC
>DBVK01000158.1:24557-24911 GCA_002308135.1 Bacteroidales bacterium UBA1266 | reverse complement strand
ATCAACCTGAACCGTTGCATCCAATACGCATGCAAACAGGACATGCCTTACCTTCAGTACCTGGAGGGAGTGGTGGATTTGGTCCACAAAGTGCAGATTGCCTATAACGAAAATCTCAAATATTTGAATGACAAAGGAATGCTGCCTTTATTCGAAGCCGGTTATATCGCCATGTCCCGGCAGTACCTGACCATAGGCATCAACGGCCTCGTGGAGGCTGCGGAATTCCTGGGCATTCCGATCAATGACAACGAACGCTACCGTAAATTTGTGGAGGAGATCCTCGGTCTGATAGAACGGTATAACAAACGGTACAGGCAGAAGGACCTGCTGTTCAACTGCGAGATGATTCCG
>DBVK01000158.1:24310-24538 GCA_002308135.1 Bacteroidales bacterium UBA1266 | reverse complement strand
CACGCCAAATGGGACAAGGAGGACGGTTACCAGGTGAAGAGGGATTGTTACAACAGCTATTTTTATGTGGTGGAGGACGATTCCCTGAATGTGCTGGACAAATTCCGCTTGCACGGCCGGCATTACGTACAGCATTTGACGGGCGGATCCGCTTTGCATATGAATCTGGAGGAACACCTCAGCCAGAAGCAATACCGGCAGCTGCTCCGTGTCGCCGCTATTGAAGGG
>DBVK01000158.1:22749-24279 GCA_002308135.1 Bacteroidales bacterium UBA1266 | reverse complement strand
AACGACTGCGGCCATATCGACAAACGCTACCTGAAGGCCTGTCCGCAGTGCCAGAGCGCGAACGTGGACTACCTGACCAGGGTGATAGGCTATATGAAGCGGGTCAGTAATTTTTCGGAGGCGAGGCAGGAGGAGGCCGGCCGCCGCTATTATGCCGTCGCTCCCGATGAAATTTTATAATTTCGACATCGTTTTTCAGGAAATACCCGACGAGGTTTCCCTGGCGGTCAATATCACCAATTGTCCGAACCGCTGTCCGGGCTGCCATAGTCCGCATCTTTGGGAGGACATAGGGGAGTCACTGACCGTTTCCCGTATTGACCGGTGGATGAAAGACTATGCTTCCCTGGTCACCTGTGTCTGTTTTATGGGCGGGGACGGTCAGACGGAAGAGCTGCTGCAGCTGGCCCGCCATATCCGCCAATGCTATCATGTCAAAACAGCTTGGTATTCAGGACGTCAGGAAATACCTCCCCAAGCGGCACGCTCCCTTTTCAACTACATAAAGGTAGGACCGTATATACGGGAAAAAGGCGGTTTGAAGGCGCCAGGAACCAACCAGCGTTTGTACGAGGTGGATACGGAGTCCGGCGCATTGAAGGAGGTGTGTTTCACCCCACGCTGATTTTCCCGCTGATTTTTTCCCGGCGCCTGTTTTGCCGAAAGCCTGAAAATGCTATCTTTGCATTGTTTTTGAAGGTAGGGGGGCACAAGTATAACTTCAACAGAGACAGATAACAATAAAGTTTTACCCCACCAAGGGACACAAAAGCGAACATTATGACGGAACTGATTTTTGCCACACACAACCAGCATAAGGCGGCGGAAGCGCAGGCCATTCTGCCCGCTTCCGTGCGGATTCGCTCCCTGCACGATATCGGCTACCACGACGAGATTCCTGAGACGGCCGACACCTTACAGGGAAATGCCCTGCAGAAAGCGCAATATGTGGCGGAGCGTTTTCACTGCCATTGCTTTGCCGACGACACCGGTTTGGAGATTGACGCGCTGGACGGTCGTCCCGGGGTGTATTCCGCCCGTTATGCAGGGGAAGGCTGCTCCTTCGCCGACAATGTGCGCAAGGTGCTGGACGAGTTGAAGGAAGTGAAGGACATTTCCCGGCGCACCGCGCGTTTCCGTACGGTTATCGCCTTGATTCTGGACGGGAGAACCTATTTTTTTGAGGGCAAGGTGGAAGGGTTTATCACACTGGAACCCAGCGGAAAGGAAGGTTTCGGCTACGATCCCGTCTTTCTGCCGCAAGGTTATACGCAGACATTTGCCGAGATGGCGGCGGCGGAAAAGAACCGTATCAGCCACAGGGGAAGGGCCATGGCGCAAATGGTGGAATTTCTGCAGACCTTATGATTTACCAGACCAAGGGTATAGTGCTGCACAAAACCGCCTTTGCCGACAACAAGGCCATTTTCCATATATACACTGCCGCGGAGGGGATGCGTTCCTATCTGGTTTACACTTCGTTCAAAAAAGAGAAGAAAGGCCGGTGGATCAAATTGCAGCCATTGGCGG
>DBVK01000158.1:15259-22722 GCA_002308135.1 Bacteroidales bacterium UBA1266 | reverse complement strand
GCAGCCGTAACGACGGACTGGATTACCTGAAGTCCGTGGAGTTGGAGCATGTGCCGTCTGCTGCGGCCTCCTTTGACTACCTGAAAGCCTCGGTGCGCATGTTCCTGAACGAGCTGTTGTACAAGGCTCTTCAGGCCGCCCCTCCAGATGAGGCCATGTTCCAGTTTATGGAGGAATCCTTGTCTGCTTTTGAAACACAAGATTTTACCCCTGATTTTCATTTGCGCTTCCTTTGGCGGCTGACCCGCTTTTTCGGATGCGCGCCCATGGATAACCGTTCGGTGCAAAGCCCGTATTTTAATGTGGAGACAGCGCAATGCAAAGGCATAAAGACAGATGCCGACGCTGTGGTTTCCACCTGGATTTTCCACATGATGGAAGCGCCGCTTTTTCCGGAAACGGCTGAAGCCATGCTTCCGGCCGCCTGCCGTACCCCTATGCTGGAATGTCTGCTCGCCTATTATACCCGGCACGTGGCCTCTTCCGTGGCCGGTGTGCGCTCACATACCGTGCTGAAAGAAGTCTTGCGTTAGGTTTTTGTAGCTTCGCCTGAAAAGCGTATCCGTTTTTTTGGTAATTTTGTGCTTGCTAATTCCGAAAGGGAAAAGGTGAAGATACTAACGTAACACACAAAGAAACATGATAAAAGAAGATTTGAGCAATTTGCAGGAATGTTTTCCCGACCATTTTACGCAAACGGAGAAGGAAAAATGCAAGACCTTGTTCTATAAAAAACTCTCCCTGCTTTCCCACGAGTATTACCATGGGAAAATGCAGACGGTCCCAAAGGTGCCGCTGCCGGGCTTCAATTGGTTCAACGTATGGTACACCCCCGGTGTGTCTTCGGTTTCAACCACCATCCGTGACGATAACCAGACCTCCTACCACCTGAGCAACCGTCACAACCTGGTGGCCGTGGTCAGCGATTCCACGCGGGTGCTGGGCGACGGGGACTGCACGCCTCCCGGCGGACTGGGTGTGATGGAAGGCAAGGCGTTTCTGATGAAATACCTGGGTGGTGTGGACGCGGTGGCGCTTTGTATGGACAGCCGTGATGAAAACGGGGTTCACTCCGCGGACAAAATCATTGATTTTGTGAAGATGGTGCAGCCTTCCTTTGGCGCGATTAACCTGGAGGACATCTCCCACCCCAATTGCTACCGGGTGTTGGATGAGCTGCGGGAGCGCTGCGAGATTCCCGTGTGGCATGACGATGCCCAGGGAACGGCCTGCGTGACTTTGGCCGGGGTGATCAATGCACTCAAGCTGGTGGGGAAGAAAATCTCCGATTGCCGAATCGTGCTTTATGGGGCAGGGGCTGCCAACACCAGCATCGCCCGCCTGATGATTACAGACGGCGCCGACCCGAAAAAAATGATTGTGTTCTCCAGCAAAGGCACGCTGCACGAAGGCCGTGAGGATTACCGCACGGATCCCAAGTTCTACCGGCAGTGGGAGCTTTGCAAAATGACGAATCCGCAGCATATACTGACGGAAGAGGAAGCGTTCAAAGGCGCCGATGTGGTCATTGCCGCTTCCAAACCCGGCCCCGGAACCATCAAACCGGAGTGGATACGTTCCATGGCGGACAAATCCATAGTGTTCGCCTGCGCCAATCCGGTGCCGGAGATTTATCCTTCCGAAGCCAAGGAGGCGGGTGCGTACATCGTAGCCACCGGACGCGGGGACTTCCCCAATCAGGTGAACAATTCCGTGTGCTTCCCGGCCATCCTGAAAGGGGCGCTGCTGGTGCACGCCAAGGCCATTTCGGACGGCATGGCTATCGCCGCGGCGCATGCCATTGCCGCTTATGCCGAACAAAGGGGCATTTCGGTGGATGATATTATTCCGAAAATGACGGAAACAGAAATGTTCCCGAAAGTCNNCGCCGCCGATGTGGCGGTGCAGGCGCAGACGGAGGGACTGGCCCGTCGTCCGCTGTCTTGGGACGAAGTGTACCGTATGGCTAAAGAGGACATTGGGCAATCCCGTGCAATGGCAGAGATGCTGACGAAGCAGCAGGCCATTGCCCCTATTCGTCAGGAGTGGCTGCAGGAAGCGTTGGATTGGGCCGTGGCGCAGATGGGGAAATAGCATGGGAAGGATTCGCATCACCAAAAAATTCCATTTTGAAATGGCGCATGCCTTGGTAGGCTATGACGGCTTGTGCCGGAATATCCACGGGCATTCCTATGAGCTGTCCGTGACCGTTACGGGTTGTGTGACGGAAGACAAGGCCTCCCCCAAGTGCGGCATGCTGATGGATTTTTCCGATTTGAAACACCTGGTGGAAGAGCGGATTGTTTCGCGTTTTGACCATGCCCTGGTGCTGAACACCGCCGTGGATGGGGATTTGGTCGCCCAATTGAAGCGGCACTATGACAAGGTGGAACTGCTTCAGTATCAGCCTACTTCGGAATTGATGCTGTGCCATTTCGCGGAAATGCTGCGTCCGCATCTCCCAGAAAACGTCCGTTTGCATAGCCTGCGTCTCGCGGAGACCGCCTCGTCCTATGCGGAATGGTATGCGGAGGATAACCTTTGATTATGTCCATGAGAATCACTAAACCCTTAATTATGAAAGTTTTTTTGCCTTTGTTGTTTGCGGTTTGCCTGAGCCTGTCGGCCTATGCGCAGCCTGACCCTTCGTTTTGCCCCTGTTATGCGGATACGTTTCGCACGCACAGTCTCCGGGTGTGTTTCTACAATTTGGAGAATTTCTTTTATCCGGAACGGGATTCGACGAAAAACGATATGGATTTCACGCCTTCCGGCGCCAACCATTGGACGTATTACCGCTATTATACCAAGGCGAATCACATGGCGAAAGTCATGCTGGCCATGGGCGGCTGGGATCCGCCGGAGGTGATCGGTCTGGCGGAGGTGGAGAACGAGCAGGTGCTGAAAACCCTGATACACCAGACACCGCTCAAAGCCTACGCGTACCGCTATGTGCATTTCGATTCCCCGGACCCCAGGGGCATTGATGTGGCGCTGCTGTATCGTCCGGAGCGATTCCAGGTGTTGCATTCGGAGGCGGTTCCGGTGCGTTTTATTCACCAAAGCAATACGCATACACGTGATATACTGTATGTTAAAGGTATTGCCAATGGAGCGGACGACACCCTGCACCTCTTTGTAAACCATTTTACGTCCCGCTACGGCGGATACAAGGCGACCATCAGCAAACGCACTTTTATAGCCTCCCTGCTGCGTTCCCGTATGGAGGCCATACGCCAGCAGCAACCGCAGGCTTGTGTGCTGGCCATGGGGGATTTCAACGATTCGCCCACAGACAGCAGCATGCGCTATTATTTGCATGCGGTATTGGATACGGCGGAGGCGGGGGAAGGCACGTGGATGAACTTAATGTACCCTTATGTAGGGAAAAACGGGGTGGGAACGCACAAATACCAGCGGATGTGGTCAGTGTTGGACCAGTTTGTAGTGGCTCCGTCCATGTTACAGGAGCAGGCTTCCTACCATGTGGCGGGACCGGTATGCATTTTTGCGATGCCCTTTATGCTTGTGGAAGACGAAAAATATTTGGGTAAGAAGCCTTACCGTACCTTTGTCGGCCGCAAATACCAGGGCGGCTTTTCGGATCATTTGCCGATTATGCTGGATTTGAAGTTCTAGGTGTTGTTCAGGGAATCACATGCCCTGTCAGGTCAAAGCTTTCCGCCCGGGTGATTTTCACCTTGCAGAACTCGCCCACAACGCAACGGTTGGTTTTGCGGTTGAGCAAGACGTTGTTGTCCACGTCGGGGGAGTCGTATTGGCTGCGCCCTATGTAGTGGGTGGCGTTCCGGCTGTCAATCAGCACTTTCATTTCCTGGCCTATTCTCGCTTTGTTTTTCTGCAGGGAGATTCCCTCCTGCAGCCACATGACTTCCTCTTTCCTTCTCTCCTTCTCCGCCTGGGAAATACGGTCTTTCAAAAGATAGGCGGGTGTGTTCTCCTCGTGGGAGTAGGTGAACACGCCCAAACGGTCGAAACGGGTCTTTTCCACGAAATCGAGCAGTGCCTTGAATTTTTTGGCGCTTTCCCCTGGATAGCCCACGATAAGGGAGGTGCGCAAGGCGATGTCCGGTATGCGGCTGCGTATTTCATCCAGCAGGCGGCGGATTTCGTCACCCGTGATGTTGCGTTTCATGGAATGCAGCAATTCGTTGTCGATATGCTGCAGGGGAATGTCCAGGTAGTGGCAGAGTTGCGGATGCTCCCGCATCACATCCAGTATCTCCACCGGAAAATGGTTGGGGTAGACATAGTGCATGCGTATCCATTGCAGCTGCGGTATCCGGACCAGACCCTCCAGCAGTTTGGCCAGTTCGCGTTTCTGGTACAGGTCTATGCCGTAACTGCTCAAATCCTGGGCGACCAGTATCAATTCCCTTACCCCTCTGTCGGCCAGTATGCGGGCTTCCTCCAAAAGGCTGTCCATAGGACGGGAAACGTGTTTCCCCTTTATAAGCGGTATGGCGCAGAAAGCGCAGCCGTGGTTGCAGCCTTCCGAGATTTTCAGGTAGGCATAGTGAGAGGGGGTGCTCAGTATCCGCCGGGTCAGCAGGGCGGGCTGGACTTCCGCTTGCAGGCAGGAGAGTATGCCGGCCAGGTCGTTTACCCCGAACCAGGCGTCCACTTCCGGCATTTCCGTCCGAAGTTCGTCGCGGTAGCGTTGCGACAGGCAGCCGAAAACGAGCAGTAACCTTATGTTCCCCTTTTGTTTTTCAGAAATGCAATCGAGCAGTGTTTCAATGGATTGCATTTTAGAGTCGTTAATAAAACCGCAGGTGTTCACGATGGTGATGGGCTGGACGGTGGTGGCGTCCAGCGTCACTTGGTATCCGTTGGCCTGCAGCTGGGCGGCCAGTTGTTCGGAGTCAACGGTGTTCTTGTCGCAGCCTAAGGTAAGGATATTGACCCCATCCTTTGGGGACGGGCGGTATAGCGGACGCGGCACGCTCATGACAAAATGTTGCAGTGTGAGCATGAATGGCGTTTATTCCGCTTTCAATCCTTGTTTGTAGGTCACCTGATAATGGACCGCACCTTTGTTATAGTACGTCCAGGTGCCGTTTTTGACCGCGTTTTTGTAGCTCCCTTCGGCTATTTTCTCCCCTTGGGGGCTGTATTCCACCCATTTGCCGTGCGGCATGTCATTCTTGAACGATTGGGTGCGGATCAGGTTGCCGTGCTGGCCGTAGAAATTCCAGGTGCCGTTTTTCTTGTCGTTTTTATAGCTTCCTGAATTCAAAGGGTTTCCGCTTTGGGTGAAATATTCCCATTTGTTGGTGCGCATTCCCTTTTTAAAGTCGCCGCGCTGGTTCACCACGCCGTTTTCCCAATAGTAGACGTAGCTTCCGTGCTTTTGGTTGTTCAAATAATGGGCGGTGTAGCGGCGGTTTCCGTTTTCATGCCATCCGTTCCATTCCATGCACATGGCTCCGGCCTTGAAAAAGCCCATGTCCTCCTTGCGCCCGTTGGCATACCAGGAATTCCACAAGCCTTCCTCCTTGTTGTTGGCGAAATTGCCTTCCCGTTGTTTTTTCCCGTTCTCGAACCAGGCGGTCCATGTCCCTTCCCGGTTTCCGTTCACAAAATGGCCTTCCTTCCATTTCTCTCCGGTTTCGTAGTAATACACCCAACGGCCCTCCTGTTTGCCCTGGCGGAAATGTCCGGTGCTTCCCAGCTGTCCGTTAGGATAATAGAAATTCCAGACGCTGTCTTGCAGGCCTTCTACAGAATAGCCCTGCATTTCGATTTTGCCGTTCTCGTACCACCAGGTGCCCAGGCCGATCAGGGCGTTGTTACGGTATATCCCTTCGAACGACTTGATGCCGTTGTCATAGAATTCCACGCATTTGCCGTCCAGGGAGTCATGCAGGTAAGTGCAGCGTTTGCTCAGTTTCCCGTTGGGATGGTAGAACTCCCAGTGGCCTTCCCGTATGTCGTTTATCACGGTGCCTTCGCATTCCAGTCCGCCGTTTTTGTACAGGCTCTTGAAATGCCCGCTGTTGTAGTCCATGAACGTTGCGGGGTTCCCATTGTAATGCCAGGATTGCCACAAGCCTGTCTTTACGCCCATGCGATAATTCCCTTGGCTGGATTTGTTGCCGTTGGCGTGGTAATATGTCCAGACGCTGTCCGCCAGTCCGTTGATGATTTTACCCTCTTCTTTCTTTTTCCCGTTTTCCCAGTAGTTGATTTGGTATTGCGCAAACAGGGACATGCCGGAAAAGCACAGCAGGGCAAGGAGAATATAAAAACGTTTCATACCGTATAAAATTTGAAATCTTAGCTAAAACGAAAAAGAAAAAAAAATATTGCAAAATTTTACGGCTTTTCTTTCGTTAATCAAAAATATGGAAAAAATGGCCGGGAAAATTGCTGTTTCCCATCGGGAAATCTGGCGCATTGCGCTGCCCATTATGCTGGGGAACCTGGCACAGACTATCATTACGTTTACGGACACAGCTTTCTTAGGGCATGTGGGCGCTTTGCAGCTTAGCGCCTCCATGATGGCCGGCCTGTATTATTTTGTGTTCACCACCCTTGCCATGGGCTTTGCCGTAGGCATACAGATTTTTGTGGCCCGGCGTTACGGGGAGGCGCGCTTCGACCAGATTGGCGTGGTGTTTTTCCATGGGACGGTTTTTGTGAGCGGCTTGGGGCTGCTGCTGTTCAGTGTGCTGTTTTTCTGCAGGGGCTGGTTCATGCCCCACCTCATCCAATCGGAGGACATACGCGCGTACGCTTTTGAATATTTGAACTATAGGCAGTTCGGTATCTTTTTCGTGGTGTTCAACTATTTGTTCCGCTCCTTTTATGTGGGGATTTCCCGGACACGGGTCATTGCTTTTTCCACGCTGATTATGGCAGTTGTGAACATTTTTCTGGATTATACACTGATTTTCGGAAAGTTAGGAATGCCATGCATGGGCGTGGGAGGAGCGGCGGTCGCCTCACTGGTGGCGGAGGTTTGCGCCTTCTGCTTTTTCTGGTTATATACGTTTGTGACGGTTCCGGAATCCTATGGTTTGTTCCGCATACACTCCCTGCAGCCGGCGCTGTTCCGCAATATACTGACCGTCGCCTTCCCCAGTATGCTGCAGCGCCTGTTCTCTTTCGGCTCCTGGTTTGTTTTCTTTGTGTTTATTGAGAAAATGGGCGGGATAGCCATAGGGGTCTCATCCATGGTGCGCAGCGTGTACATGGTGCTGATTATTCCCGGTATAGCGTTTGCATCAACGGCCAATACCCTGACAAGCAGAATTATTGGAGAGGGGAAAGCGCATCAGGTGGAGCGGCTGCTGTGGAAAATCGGGGAGAACAGTCTTTTGAGTGCGCTGCCTTTGGTGCTGCTGATGCTTGCCATTCCCATGCGGGTGGCCGCTGTGTTCACTGCGGACATGCAGCTGGCGGCGGCTGCCATTCCGGTCATTCATGTAGTGGCGGGG
>DBVK01000158.1:10587-15205 GCA_002308135.1 Bacteroidales bacterium UBA1266 | reverse complement strand
GGCTTTGGAGTTTGGGGTGCTGGTGGTGTATATAGGATATATTTATCTTACATCCAAATACTTGCCCGTCCAATACGTGTGGATGGCGGAATGGGTGTACAACCTCCTGATAGGAGTGGTCTCCTATTATTATCTCCGTAAAGCCAAATGGAGAAGGAAAAAAGTGTAGCTGCTGTTATTTGTTAAACAGCTGATTTTCAAAATAGTAAAATAAATTTTAGCGGAACACGCCGCAAAGGCGGTTCAGCCCGTCTTCCAGCACGGAGCGCGGACATCCGACATTCAAGCGGAAGCAGCCTTCGTAGTCGCTGCCGCCGAAAGTGGTCCCGTCGTTGAGGGCAATGCGGGCTTTGCGGATGAAGCGTTCCTTGAGTTCTTCGTGGGGAATGCCCATGGCGCTGAAATCCATCCACAACAGGAAGGAGGCTTCCGGTTTGATGACCTTCACTTCCGGAAGGTGTGCTTTCAGGTAGTCTATGGCAAAGTCCAGGTTGCTTTGCAGAAACGGCAGCAGTTGGCTGTTCAGCCATTCCTCCCCTTTGCGGAAGGCGGATTCCGCACCGGCGTAGGCAAAAACGTTCCCGTTGGCCAGTTCGTAGCCGTCAATGTAGCCATAGAGGGTTTGGCGGAGGCTGGCATTGGGCACGTAGGCGACAGAGGAGGCCAGTCCGGCGATATTGAAGGTTTTGCTGGGGGCGATAAAGGTGACGGACTGCGCGGCGGCTTCCTCGGAAGCGGTGGCATAGGAGGTGTGATGGAATCCGGGCAGCGTTAGGTCAGCGTGGATTTCATCGGAGATGACCACCACTTTGTGTTTGGCGCAAAGGCTGGCGATCTGCTGCAGCTCCGCTTTGGTCCATACGGTGCCGCCGGGATTGTGAGGGTTGGAGAGAATCAGCATTTTCGCCCCTTGCAGCTGACGGTCCAAATCGGCAAAGTCAATATGGAAACGCCCGTTTTCGATATGCAGCTTGCTGCAGCGCAATTCCCGGCTCCCATGCTTCGGCAGGCTCAGGAAGGGAGGGTATACCGGCGTCATGATTACAATGGCGTCCCCTTCGCGTGTGAAACTTTGCAGACAGAAAGCGATACCAGCCACCACACCCGGAATAAAGTGCAGGGTTTCACGCTGTGTGCGTATGGCGTATCTTTTTTCCAGCCATTGCAAAACGGCTTCAAAATAGGATTCCCCTCCAAAAGTATAGCCGAGAATAGGGTGTTCCATGCGTTTGCGCAAGTCATCCAGGATAAAGTCAGGGGAGGCGATGTCCATGTCCGCCACCCACATAGGCAGCAGGTCGGACTCTCCGAACAAAGGTTGCAGCATGTCGTATTTCACGCAAGAAGTTCCGCGTCTGCCGATGAGTGTCTCAAAGTTGTAGTCCATATTTTTTTCTATTAGTCATACAAGACTATACGCATGTGTTTTTCATTTATTATAAAAAAAATGAATTTTTTTTTGATCAGGAAAAAACCAAGGGGCGCACTGTCAAATTTTTCTGATGCGAAACGGCATACGTATCCGGATTTTGTGGATATTTGCAGCATAAAATCTCGAAAATTATGGGTTTGCTTTCCTTTTTCACCAAAGAAAAAAAAGAAGATTTAAACAAAGGCCTGACCAAAACCAAAGAAGCCTTTTTCACACGGCTTTCGCGGGCTATCGCAGGAAAGTCCAGCGTGGATGACGAGGTGCTGGACGCCTTGGAGGAAACCTTGGTCAGTTCGGATGTCGGTGTGGAAACCACCTTGAAAATCATAGACCACATCCAACAAAGGGTGGCGAGAGACAAATACTTGGGAACCAAAGAGCTGCATCTGATCCTTAAAGAGGAGATCGCCGCCTTGTTCCGCTCGGACGGACAGCAGTTGGAGGCGTTCACACTGCCGGAGGGTTTGCAAAGACCCTATGTTATCCTGGTGGTGGGAGTGAACGGTGTCGGTAAAACCACCACTATCGGCAAGCTGGCGCACCAGTTCAAGCAGAAGGGGCTTCAGGTGATGCTGGGCGCTGCCGACACTTTCCGCGCGGCGGCAGTGGAGCAGCTGCAGATTTGGGGGGATCGTGTCGGTGTGCCGGTCATCAGCCAAGGGAGCGGCGCCGACCCTGCAGCGGTGGCTTATGACACCCTCAAGTCGGCCATAGCGCGCAAATCGGACGTGGTGATTATCGATACGGCCGGACGTTTGCACAACCGCATCAATCTGATGAACGAATTGGGCAAGGTCCGTAATGTGCTGAAAAAACTGATGCCGGAGGCTCCGCAGGAAGTGTTGCTGGTGTTGGACGCCACCACGGGGCAGAACGCCATTGAGCAGGCCAGGCAATTCAGCGCGGCCACCGATGTGACCGCCATGGCCGTGACCAAATTGGACGGGACCGCGAAAGGCGGCGTGGTGATCGGGATTTCCGACCAGTTGCAGATTCCGGTGCGTTACCTAGGGGTTGGGGAAAAAATAGACCAATTGCAGGTTTTTGACAAAGACGCCTTTGTCGAGACCCTTTTTGACAGGTAGCGATGCGGATTGTCATTGACAAGGATTCGGGCTTCTGCTTCGGTGTGGTGCATGCCATTGAAGCGGCGGAAAAGGCCTTGCAGGAGGAAAAGCATTTGTTTTGCCTGGGCGATATTGTGCATAACAACGAAGAAGTCCGCCGTTTGGAGGAAAAGGGACTGCAAATCATTGACGAAGAGACTTTCCGCCAATTACAGCGAACCAAGGTGCTGATTCGGGCGCATGGCGAGCCTCCGCAAACCTACGAGCGGGCGCGCAGGAACGGCATTGAACTGATTGACGCCACCTGCCAGGTGGTGCTGAAGCTGCAGCGTGACATTGCGGAAAGTTACCGGCGCATGAAGGAGGCGGACGGCCAAGTCGTGATTTTCGGAAAACAGGGTCATGCGGAGGTGGTCGGGCTGCTGGGGCAGACGAATCAGGAGGGCATAGTGGTTTCCTCCGTGGAGGATTTGGAAAAAGTGGATTTTCACCGCCCAGTGGTCCTGTATTCGCAAACGACCCAAAGCGTGGAGGAATACAACAAGATTATCGGGGAGATGCGTTCCCGTTGCCAGGCGCTTGGCCGGGAGACATTTTTCGAATACCATGACACCATTTGCCGGCGCGTGGCCAACCGCGCCCGACAGATACAGGAGTTTGCTGTTCAGTATGAGGCGGTTATCTTTGTTTCTGGTGAAAAAAGCTCCAATGGCCTTTACTTGTTCGATTTGTGCAAAAAGATCAATCCGCGCTCCTATTTTGTCTCCCATTTGGGGCAGTTGGACGACATTCCGTTAGGGGGCGTCTCCTCGGTGGGAATCTGCGGCGCCACCTCCACGCCCATGTGGCTGATGCAGCAGGTGGCCGATGTGCTCCGCTCAAAACAGTTTTAGGAAGCGGAGCTTACTTGCATTTTGTTTTTTTTTGCGGCATTTGCCTGCAATACGGTTTTTCCCAGACGCTGGTGATGCACCGGAATGTGGTGCCTGACGGCTATTCATTCTGGGTTTCCACACCGCCGGACTACGATTCGTCGGATGCTGCAAAGCCAATTATGCTGTTTTTGCATGGCAACAGTTTGTGCGGCCGTGATTTGGAACGTGTGCGCAGGTGTGGCCCGCTGCATGCGCAGGCTGCCGACAGTGTTGTCCGTGCGGCGGATCCGCAACCGCAGGCTGCCGCGGTATACCATACGGTCCGCAAGGGCGGTACGCTGGGTGCCATTGCCCCAAAAAGTGGCTCATTATTTTATGGTTTTTTGAAAAAAGTGGCTCATTTTTTTTGTGATTCTGTTGGCGGAATGTCCTGGGATGCCTCCTCTTATACCGGCACCAACGATGCAAGGCCGTTCGCTTTTCCGCCAGCGGCTATCGGGAGCAGGAGCAGCTGACCAATGTGCCGCTGTACGCGGCAGGAACCTNNTAGGGGCGCAAAATTTTGCGCCCCTATATCTGTAATGGTCGTTCCGATGTTATTTTACAATATTCATCTCCTTTATGAGGTTCGTTGCGCCGGCATACACATCAATGGTGAAAAGCACGTAGCGCACGTCCACGCATATGCAGCGTTGCAGGTTCTCTTCAAAATCAATGTCACCCGACATGGCTTCGCTGTTTCCGTCGAAGGCCAGACCGATCAGTTCGCCTTTGGCGTTGATGACCGGTGAACCGGAATTGCCGCCGGTAATGTCGTTATCGGTGATGAAGCAGGTGACCAGTTCGCCCTTTTCATTGGCGTATTGTCCGTAGTTTTTCTGCTGGTACAGCTCTTTCAGACGGGCGGGCACCACGAATTCCGGATTGTTGGGGTCTTCCTTTTCCATGATGCCTTCTATGGTGGTGTAATAGCTGTAGCTGACCGCATCGCGCGGAATGTAGGATTTGACATTGCCGGAGGTCATGCGGATGGTGGAGTTGGCGTCCGGAGCGAAGAGTTTGTCCGGATTCATTTGCAGCAGGCCGTCCACAAAGAGGCGGTTGTTCCTGGCCATATCCTTGCCTGCATCCTGACGTGACTGCATCACATCACGGTAGATGCGGTAAATGCTCAGCCCGAGCTCCATGCCCATGTCCTTTTCAATCGTCTTCTTGTCCGGATTGTCGCAGAAGGCGTTGAATTT
>DBVK01000158.1:9412-10510 GCA_002308135.1 Bacteroidales bacterium UBA1266 | reverse complement strand
GGGGTCAAGGTTTTTATAGACATATTCGAACAGGGCGATCATGGTCTTGCGGTCGGTCTCCTTGTCGTAATCCTTGAAATGATCCTTGCCCCTGGCTCTCAGCTTTTCGCCCAGACCTTTGATCCGGTCGCTGTTACCGATGTTCAACGCAGTCTTGATACCGGAGCACTGGTATGCGAACAGCGGCAGTTCCGGTCCGGTCAGCAGCCCTTCGTAAATGTATTGGAAGGCCTCCGAATATTTCCGGCGGGCCTTGTAGGCGTTCTCCAGTCCGGGCAGCGCCTCGCGGTAGCGGGCATCCTTGTTGTTGGCCCATTTCAGGTATTCGGCCTCCATCTGCTTTTTCACGCCCATGGTGTTCAGGGCCTTCAGGGCCTTGTTCTGCTCAAAGGAATATTTCCAGTAGTTGGCGCAGGAGGCGTATTTGGAAGCATACTGGATGCGCACCTTGGGGTCAGCGGCCATTTCGGCGCGCCATACATTCAGTTTCACATCGCGGATGTCGTGGCGCAGGCGGTTGGTCACATCCATTGTCTCCTCCAGTCCGTAGGAGGTGATGTAGCGGTTGGTGGTGCCGGGGAATCCCATGACCATGGCGAAATCACCGTCCTGCACACCCTTGATGCTCACCGGAAGGAAATGCCTGGGTTTTAAGGGGATGTTCTCTTTGGCATAGGGAGCGGGACTGCCGTCAGGGGCGGTGTAAATACGCATGACGGAGAAGTCGTCCGTATGGCGCGGCCACATCCAGTTGTCGGTGTCGCCACCGAATTTTCCCATGGACGAAGGGGGAGCGCCCACCAGACGCACGTCTTCGTAAATGATGTAGACAAACAGGAAGAATTGGTTGCCGTTGAACACATCGGCCACGTAGGCGTTGTAGTTGGTCTCCTTGACCGCTTCCGTGGAAATCTCCTTGGAGATTTTTTGGATGACAGAGGCCCGCTCCGCTTCGCCCATGTCGTTGTTGACCTCCGCAAGCACGCGGTTGGTCACATCCTCCATGCGGACCAGAATAGAGGCGGTCATGCCCTCGTTGGGCAGCTCCTGGCTCTTGTCGTATGCCCAGAAGCCGTTGGTCAGGTAGTCATGCTCCAC